>JALHOJ010000077.1 GCA_022843045.1 Phycisphaerales bacterium | reverse complement strand
TCGCGGCTTCGGTGGTGAGCATGAGGCCGGCCACGCTTGCCGCGTTTTGCAGGGCGACGCGTTCGACCTTGGTGGGGACGATGACGCCCATCTTGATCATGTCGCCGTATTCGTGCGTCAGGGCGTTGTAGCCGAAGTTGGTGGAGTCGCTTTCTTCGACCTTGCTGGCGATGACGCTGCCGTCGAGGCCGCAGTTGGTGGCGATTTGCTTGATGGGGGCGGAGAGGGCGCGGTGGACGATGTCGATGCCGGCCTTTTCGTCGCCTTCGAACTTCTTGCGGAGCTTGTCGAGGGCCTTGCGAGCGCGGACGACGCTGACGCCGCCGCCGGGGAGGATGCCTTCTTCGACTGCTGCGCGGCAGGCGTGGAGGGCGTCTTCGACGCGGGCCTTCTTTTCCTTCATTTCGACTTCGGTGGCCGCGCCGACGTTGATCTGGGCGACGCCGCCGGCGAGCTTGGCGAGGCGCTCTTCGAGCTTCTCGCGGTCGTAGTCGCTGGACGCTGCGTCGATCTGGTGGCGGATCATGTCGATGCGGCCCTTGATGGCGTCGGACTTGCCGGCGCCTTCGACGATGGTGCAGTTGTCCTTATCGACGACGATCTTCTTGGCGCGGCCGAGGTCGGCGAGTTCGATCTTTTCGAGGTCCAGGCCCAGTTCTTCCATGATGGCCTTGCCGCCCGTGAGGGTGGCGATGTCGCCCAGCATTTCCTTGCGGCGGTCGCCAAAGCCGGGGGCCTTGACGGCGACGACCTTGAGGACGCCACGGATCTTGTTGACGACGAGGGTGGCGAGGGCTTCGCTGTCGACGTCTTCGGCGATGATGAGGACGCTCGCGCCAGCTTCGGCGATCTTGCCGAGGATGGGGAGCATGTCCTTGGCGCTGCTGATCTTCTTTTCGGAGATCAGGATGTAGGGGTTGTCGAGGGTGGCTTCCATCGTGCCGGGGTTGGTCACGAAGTGGGGGCTGAGGTAGCCCTTGTCAAACTGCATGCCTTCGACGAGTTCGACTTCGGTGTCGAGGCTCTTGCCTTCTTCGACGGTGATGACGCCGTCCTTGCCGACCTTCTCCATGGCGTCGGCGATGATCTTGCCGATCTGCTCGTCGTGGTTGGCGGAGCAGGTGCCGACTTGGGCGATTTCCTTGGAGGTGTCGACCTTCTTGCTCATGCGCTTGAGCTCGGCGACGACTTCATTGACGGCGGCGTCGATGCCGCGCTTGACCTGGTTGGGGTTGGCGCCGCTGGTGATGACCTTGAGGCCTTCGGAGTAGATGGCTTCGGCGTAGATGGTGGCGGTGGTGGTGCCGTCGCCGGCGTCCTTGGATGCCTTGGTGGCGACTTCCTTGACCATCTGGGCGCCGAGGTTTTCGTACTGGTCGGGGAGCTCAACTTCCTTGGCGACGGTCACGCCGTCCTTGGTGACGGTGGGAGCGCCGAAGGACTTCTCGAGGACGACGACGCGGCCGGAGGGGCCGAGCGTGACCTTGACGGCGTGGGCGAGTTTCTGAACGCCACGGAGGATTCGTTCACGGGCGTCGGTGTTGTACGCGATTGATTTTGCAGCCATTGGGGACTCCTGATAACTCTGATACTGCGGGATTCGGGATTCGGGATTCGGGATTCGGGATTCGGGATTCGAGTTGGCGGCCGAATGCCGAATCCCGAACCCCGAATGCCGCGTTACTTCAGACCGATTCTGAGCCAAGCAACGCGCTCGGCGTCCAAGATGTAGACGGCTTTGCCGTCGGTGACTTTGACGAGGTGGTCGGGCTCGTCGGGGATGAGCATGGCCTTTTTGACCTCAAGACTTGCAAGGCCAGGGACGGGGGAGGGGACTTCGGCGAAGACGATGGTGAGATCGCGTTCGCCGTTGAGTTCGCGGAGGGCGGTTCGCAGCTGGGTGGGGGTCATGTGAGATCAACCTCCCCCACTACTGCGGCGACGTGTTCGGGATCGAAGCTGACGATCATGGCGGTTGTGTCCTCGCGGGATTCGTCGATGATGAACTCGCCGATGATGGTCATGCGGCCTGGGTCTACGCGGGCGGAAGTGAACTTCAACCCTTCGACTTTGGGCACGCTTTCGAACGCCTTTTCGATCGCGTTCTGGTCGACGCGGGGCTCGGGATGTTCGACGTGCTGCACGGCGTGGATCCAGAACAGGCGGCCATTGATGAGCAGGCCTGGTCGGCCGTCCTCCTTGGCGATCCTCTCGATCTGGGAGATGATGTCGATCGCTTTCATGGGGAGGGGGGAGGAGAACCAGGCGCGGGCTCGGTCGATGGTGGCACTCAGTCGATGATGGCGAGGACGTCTTCTTCGCTCATGATCAGGAGTTCCTGGTCGTTGAGCTTGACTTCGGTGCCGCTGTAGCTGGTGAAGATGATGCGGTCGCCCTTCTTGATGGTGAGGGGGATGCGTTCGCCGGTGTCGGTGTTGAGCGCGCCGGTGCCGACGGCTTCGACGATGCCGGTCTTGGGCTTGTCCTTGCTGGACTCGGGGAGGAAGATGCCGGTGTCGGTCTTGGAGGCGGCTTCGTCGCGGCGGACGAGGATCTTGTCGCCCAGGGGACGGACGGAGGTGCTGGAGGACTTGGCGGGTTTGGTGGCTGGGGGCATGAGATACTCCTTCAGGGGTGCGTACAGACTTTCATTTCAGCACAAAGACACGGAGATGGGGAGGGAGAAGAGAGAATGGAGAAGTGAGAGAACAGAGCGGTGCGGAGAGGTTGGTTTGTCCTGGGTGATAGGTAGGGTTGTGGTACTTGCACCGCTGCGCGGTGCGTAGGTCAACTGTCTTGCTGTCCGGGGGTGCCGCTTCGCGGCGACCCCCGGCTATGGGCTTTCACGGCTTCGCCGTGAGAGGGGCTTGGACGTTCGTGGACTCGGGCAAGTTGGCGTGTCCTTCTATTCTCAGTTCTCTGTTTCTCTTCTCTCTTCTTGCTCCTGATCTGTGTGTCTCTGTGCTGAAAACGGAAAACGAAAACGGTCGATTGATCGGGTTGCGTCACGCACTGCCGGGCCAGCGGCCCTGGTAGTGCCTTGCGAGGCAGCGGCGGAGGACGTCGAGCAGGAGGTCGAGGTCGGTGGCGCTGCGGGGGCGGTCGATGATGGCGAAGGCGCCCAGGCGGAGGGCGGCGGCGATGTCGCGGCTGTCGTCGCGGGTGGTGCGGCTTCGCTTGACGGCGACGACGGGCGGCGGCTCGGCGAGGCGGGTGAGCAATTCGAGCAGGCGCGGGCCGCCTTCGGCGAACTCGGGGGCGAGTTCGGTGTCGCGCTCGGTCTTGGTTTCGTCGAGCGGGAGGCCAAGGTCGACCACGGCGACGTGGATGCGGGTGGATTGGATCACGGTGCTGGCCTGGCGGCCGGAGTCGACCCGCAGGCTGTGGACGCCCATGGGTTCGAGTAGGCGAGGGAGGCGGTCGATCCAGGGGTCGGGGTGCCAGCCGGCGTAGGAGAGGAGGAGGTTGAGCCTGCCGCCTGCGCCTCCGGCCAGTCCCCCGCTGGCCGCGCCGGGGCCCGCCGCGTTGCCGGTGGGCTCGCGGAAGAGGGGGTCGGCGGGATGGAGGCGCACGTTGACCACGCAGGGGCAGGTGCAAAGGTGGTGCCAGCGTGGACGGGTCCGACGGGGGTGTTGTAAGTGCTTATTTGGCTGAGTTCTGCGGGAGGGAGCGGGAGGGTTGCGGCTGTCAGGGGTCGTGCCGGGTTCTTGGGTGGCAGGGGGTGGGGTGCCAGTTCGGCAGGAGGGTTGCACGAGATTGGGCGCGTTGGGGGGAAGTCAAGAGTCGCCCACCCCAACCCCTCCCTCTGGGAGGGGCTAAGGAAGACAGGTGCCTTCGCTGAAGACGCGCATGAAGGCGTCGATGTCCTCGGGGTCGTAGAGGGAGCAGTCGTTGTTGAAGTCGACGTCGTTGCAGGTTGCGCCGGCGGGAATGCAGGGGCCTTCGGAGAAGACGGACAGGAAGGCGTCGATGTCGGTGGGGTCGAAGGAGGTGCCGTCGTTGTTGAAGTCGATGGGGTCGCAGTGCGGAACGGGCGTGTATCGCGCGAAGAAGGCGATGTCGGGCTCGTCGAGCACGGATCGATTGAGGTCGATCAGGGTCGTGAACGAGCCGCCGACGAGGAGTTGACCTTCGTGGTGGGAGAGGGAGGTAATCGTCTGGTCGTCTCGTGCAACGGAGTATCCGATCGATGGTCGCCAGGCTTGGCCGTCGAACTCCACGAGATAGCTGGCGAGGCCGCGGCTGGTCTGGAGCCATGGGGCGACGGCGACGAACAGGCGATCGGCGAATGCGAGCATGGGACCAGTGGACCGCACGCCTGTGTCATACGCGGTTGTGATCGGCACCCACTGACTGCCATCCAGGCGATACACACCGGAATAGCCTGCGGCGTAATGGGAACCTCGGAAGAGTTCGATGTCACGAATCCAATCAGGCCCGCCGAGTGGATCGACGAGGGTCTCGGCGAAGAGGCCGGAGAGAGATTCGGGGCTCCAGAGAGCGACTCCTTGGATGGGTTGGCCGTTGATGCTGTCGAAGCTGCCGAGGATGGCGATGCGGTCGGCGAGGACTTTGATGGAGGCAATACCTACCACCCAGTTGGGCTGGGAAGCGGCGACGGTTGCGACGGTGAGCCAGGATTGGCCATTCCATTTTTCGAGTTGGGTGCCGAGCGATCGATAGAGGTCGCCTCGGAAGACGACGAGTCCGCTGGTTTCCAGGGAGGTCTCCGGGCCTAGGTCTTGCCACGAGTTGCCGAGCAGCATGCGGATGTGGCGGCGCTGCGCGACGATGATGTTTCCTTGCCAGCGCGTCACCTGTTGCACGCGCGGAGATGGGAACGTCGTCGACGGCAGCGGAGGGAGCGCGGCCCAGGAGTCGCCATCGGCGCTGGCAAGCGGTCCGGTGAGCGAGGAGCCCGCCTGGGTGAAGGAACCGGCCACGACCACGCCTTGATCGTCGGCCAAGATGTCAGTGATCGGGGCGTTGAAGCCAGTGCCGAGCGTGAGAACGTTGCCAGCGTTCCATATGTTGATGCCGAGGCCGCCCAGGGGCTCAGGGCGGGATGGCTGGAAAAAGCTGCTGCCGGGTCGCCAGTTTGCAATGCCATCGCGGAACTTCGTAAAAGCGCCGGTGAGGCTCACGTCCAGAACCGTCTGCGTAGTCCCATCCCAGCGGGTCAAGAGGCTGGCGCCTTGCGGCGAAAGGGACGTGAAGTAGAGTCCTCCGTCGGGCAGCACGGTGGCAGCGGTACCTGAGACACAAGTGCCTTCGAGGCGCTGCCACTCGCTGCCGGTCCAACGGTGGAGGCGAACCCAGGCGAAGCACTCGGGCGGGGTTGAGTTGTACCCCGAAGCAACGGCGTGGACCGAGCCTTGGAACCAGACGAGTTCATTGACGGCGCCGAGTGTCGGCACACCCGAGGTGAGCGGCTGAAAGGCGTCATTTTCCAGCTTCCACACTCTGGTGGGGAAGGTGGGCATGCTGGCTTGGTTGCTCGAGAGGTAGATGTCCTGCCCGAAGGAGTAGAGCTTCAACTGCGAGAGTGGCGGCAAAGGCGCGACCGGCACGAACTGTGATCCGGTCCAACGGAAGAGGTACCTCTGGAGGCCAGCGGAGTTTCCGATGAAGTGCGGCACGCCTTGATGGATGATGAAACTTGCTGGCTGCGATGCTGCGAAGTCGTTGGACTGGGAGATGAGCGTGAAGTTGCCATTTGCTGACAACGAGGTCCACTCGCCGGAGAGCGGGTCTCGGCGCAGGAGGCGGAACCGTTGGAACTGCCAGAGTTCGCCGGTCTGTGGATCGGCTGCGAACGGCTGGTCGATCACGTCGCCCGAGTACGCGAAGCGAAGCGGAGCTGGGATGAGCCCGAGGAGCGAGCGCCAGGCAGTGCCATCCCAGATGGCCCAATCGCGCACGTTCACGGTGCCGGCGGTTGATGTGTAGGGACCACCAACCACCAGCCAGGTCGGCGTCTGTGGATCACCATCGTGGTTCCATTCAAACACGAATGCTGGGCTTCTATCTACGCCCGGCAGTCCGTCGCCTTGCCAAGTGCCGCGGCAGTCATCAAGCTGCGCAAAGCCGAAGGAGGACAGGGCGAAAGTGGCGAGTCCAGCGACTGCGAACGCAACACGACGACGAGAAAAGGCCATGATGATGCTCCCGAGCAAGCCGCGAATGCGGCATTCAAGGGTACGTCGGGGTTGCCAAAACGGTTCGGGCTTTTTCCGTTCAGACTGGCGGACCGGCCGGAGGGGACTTCAGCGACCGAACTTGCCGATGCTCGGGGCACTCGGCATGCGTTGGCCGCTTGGCCAATCTGCCCTTGGCGGCCTCGCACCCCAATTCTGAGTCCCCCACTTGAAAACCGCCCCGAGGCTGCGACTATGACCAGTCCCGCGACGCTCTGATCCGATTCTGGATTGTGTGGAGCGTCCCCGAGGCTGGTGGCACGTTTGGCGTGCTGCCAGCAACCCCGGAAACCCAGGGACATGCAAGACCCACCCCGCCCAAGGCTGTGCTTCAGCACGGGCGGATATGCAAACGTTCCAGTCCCGTCTGGCTGGAGCGGGTGTGTTGGAGGTTTCTCATGTTGACCGCGTCCAATGGCAAGGCCCCGACGATTCACACCCCCCACCGCGAGCATCACGTGCAGCAACAGAACGCCGCTGATCGAATTGAACAGAACTTTGGCAGCGATGTGTTCACGGAACGCGTGATGCAGCAGCGGCTGCCCAAGGACGTGTTCAAGCGGCTGCAGCGCACCATCAAGGTCGGGGAGCCGCTTGATCCGGCGCTGGCCGACGTGGTCGCGGCGGCGATGAAGGACTGGGCGCTGGAGCGCGGGGCGACGCATTACACGCACTGGTTCCAGCCGCTCACGGGCCTGACGGCGGAGAAGCACGACGCGTTTTTCATGCCTGATGGGCAGGGCGGGGCGATTACGGAATTTACCGGCAGCGCGCTCGTGCAGGGCGAGCCGGATGCGAGCAGCTTCCCCAGCGGCGGGATTCGCGCGACGTTTGAGGCGCGCGGATATACGGCGTGGGACTGCACCAGCCCGGTGTTCATCAATCGCGACGGCGCGAGCGCGACGCTGTGCATCCCCACGGCGTTTGTGTCGTGGACGGGCGAGGCGCTGGACCATAAGACGCCCTTGCTGCGGTCGATGGAAGCGGTGAGCCGGCAGGCTCTGCGGATCCTCAAGATTTTCGGCACGGATCAGGGCGTGTATCGCGTGATCGCGACGGCTGGGCCGGAGCAGGAATACTTCCTGGTTGATCGCAACTCGTTCTATCACCGCGACGACCTGATGGCGTGCGATCGCACGCTGTTTGGCGCGAAGCCGCCCAAGGGCCAGCAGCTGGAAGATCACTACTTCGGCAGCATTCCCACGCGTGCTCTGGCGTTCATGCATGATGTGGAGCGCGAGTTGTATCGATTGGGCGTGCCGGTCAAGACGCGGCACAATGAAGTGGCGCCCGGACAGTTTGAGCTTGCGCCGCTGTATGAGACGGCCAACATCGCGGCGGACCATCAGATGCTGACGATGGAGACGCTCAAGCGGGTCGCGGGGCGGCATGGGTTGTCGTGCATTTTGCACGAGAAGCCGTTCGCGGGCATCAACGGCAGCGGGAAGCACCTGAACTGGTCGATTGCGACCAACACGGGCGTCAACCTGCTGGACCCGCGCGATGACACGCACACGAACATGCAGTTCCTGGTGTTCCTGTGCGCGGTGATTCGTGCGGTGGATACGTACGCGGAACTGCTGCGATTGAGCGTGGCGAGCGCGGCGAACGATCACCGCCTGGGGGCCAACGAAGCCCCGCCGGCGATCATGAGCATCTTCCTGGGCGACATGCTCAGCGACATCGTGCATCAGTTGGAAGGCGGGAATCCGTCCAAGACGATGAAGGGCGGGCGGCTTGATCTGGGGGCGAGCACGCTGCCCCAGATTCCGCGGCACACGGGCGACCGCAACCGCACGAGCCCGTTCGCGTTTACCGGCAACAAGTTTGAGTTCCGGGCGGTGGGCAGCAGCGGGAACGTGTCGTGGCCGGCGACGGTCTTGAACACGATCGTCGCGGACAGCCTGGACTACATCGCTGGGCAGCTTGAAAAGGAACTGGGCAAGAGCTACACCCCTGGCAAGGATGCGGAGAAACTGCTGCGGGGCGTCAAGAAGGTGCTGCAGCGGATCATCAAGCAGCACAAGCGCGTGCTGTTTGACGGCGACGGGTACACCAGCGAGTGGCACGCGGAGGCGAAGAAGCGCGGGCTCCCCAATTTCCGCGAGTCGGTCAGCGCGCTGCAGCAGTTCAATACCAAGAAGAACATCGACGTGTTCAAGCGGTTCGGCGTGCTGACGAAGGTCGAAGTTGAGAGCCGGTCGCACATTCACCTGGAGAAGTACATCAAGCAGGTGACGATCGAGGCCGACACGATGGCGTCGATGGCGCGGGTGCAAGTGCTGCCCGCGGCGATCCGGGCGCAGACGGAGCTTGCGGAGAACGTCGCGGCGACGGAAGCGGCGGATGTGGATGCGAGCGAGGCTCGTGAGACGCTGGAGGAGTTTGGCGGGCTTGTGTCGCGGCTGCGCAGCGCGATCGCGAAGCTCGACAAGGCGGGCGAGTTTGAGGGCCACGACGTCAGCAAGCACGCCGAGCACGTCCGCGATGCGATTCGCCCGGCGATGGGCGAGTTGCGGAAGATCGTGGATGAACTCGAGACGCGGGTGCCGCGGGATTTGTGGCCGCTGCCGACGTATCGGGAGATGTTGGTTTTGAAGTGATCGGCAGGCCGCGTCTCACGCGGTCAGAGAACGTGAAGGTCTTCCAAGCCCTCTGCGATTGCAGAGGGCTTTTTCCATTTGCAGGCCCGACAGCTTGGAGCTATGTTGGATCCCAGCAAATCCACCATCCGTCCGAGATCGGAATGTCGACCGGCCATCCGTAGCCCGCCGTCACTCCGAATTCGAGCGACATGTCTCCCGGCGGATCGAAATCAGGAAAGCCTAAGTTCAGTCGCCATGTTCCACATGGCTTGCGCTCAGCCTTTTCGATGAAGAACGTTCCGATGCGGAATGGAGCGGTCGGAAGCACGGCGCTTTGCTCAAGGGCGATGAACTGATCGCGGGCGAGCCACCAACGGAACTTGAACGCCCAGCCGTGCAAGCCCAGCGTGAAGAATGCGATCCATGCGGTGAGCAAGACCAGCCATTGCGCTCGCCATCTTGGTTGGCGTTCGCCGTGCGTGACCAGTGCAGCACGTGCGAGCAGCGTCAACAGGCACCAGATAGCGAGCGGCGCGACGACGATTGCGTGCACCCCGATCAGCACAATCATGAAGTCATCAGAGATGGGGCCAGGCGCGGAAGCGAACACTGAGAAAGCCAGGGCCCCGATGGCAAGCGGAATAACGAACGCCCAGGGCACCGCTGAACCAGCGATGGCCGTCAGCCACGGGTGGCGAAGAGGTCCGACGGATGCTGGGTCCGCGATGTCGAACACTCGCCCACACTCGGGACAGGCACCGTTGGCGAGGCCCGTCAGGGCGTATCCACAACTCAGGCAGATTGGGTGCTGCGTGGGGGTCATCGCGGGTCTGGCCGCAAGCCTAGTCTGTGTGCGGACTTGTGGTTCGTGATTTGGATGCGGGTATACGGCTGATTCCTTGTCGTGAGTCGGTCGATAACCTTGGTACGCCGGGGTTCGTTGATCCGCGGTGGTTGTTTGGCCCTACTGGAGTCGCTATGAAAGGTGTCATTCTCGCCGGCGGTCTTGGTTCTCGTCTTCGGCCGCTCACGCTGGTCACGAACAAGCATCTGTTGCCGGTGTATGACCGGCCGATGATTCATTATCCGATTCAGTGCCTGATCAACGCGGGCATTGATGAAGTCATGGTCGTGACGGGTGGGGAGCACGCGGGGGACTTTTTGAAGCTGCTCAAGAACGGGAAGCACCTGGGGCTCAAGACGCTGCGGTATGCGTATCAGGAGGGCGAAGGTGGCATCGCCGATGCGCTGAAGCTCGCGGAGGAGTTTGCGGACAGCGGGAAGATCTGCGTGATCCTGGGTGACAACATCATCGAGGGGAACATTCGCAAAGCCGCGGCGGACTTTTTCACGCAGAAGAGCGGGGCGAAGATCATCCTGAAGGAAGTGCCCGACCCCCACCGCTTCGGCGTGGTGGAGTTTGCGGATGCGCAGCGGTCCAAGATCAAGACGCTGATTGAGAAGCCCAAGAACCCGCCCAGCAACATGGCGGTGACGGGGATTTACTTCTACGACGGCGACTGCTTCAAGGTGTGCAAGGACCTCAAGCCCAGCGGGCGCGGGGAGCTTGAGATCACGGACGTGAACAACTACTACCTCAACCGCGGCGACATGACGTATGAGACGCTGGAGGGGTGGTGGACGGACGCGGGGACGTTTGAGAGCCTGTTCCGGGCGAGCAAGTATGTCGCGGAGAGCGGGGCGAACCATCTCGATCTTGCCGGGTCGCGGCCTGGCTTGTTTGGGACGGGAGTCCGCTGAGAGGGTGAGCATCGCCCGGCATTGCGCGAAGTTCGATTGAAACCACGTGCGTGGCAGGAGATTTCGCGGAACCGGGCGGACGGGGGAGCGAAGTCTCGTGATATGACCGCGTCTATCTGGACCAACAGCGTGCGAGGATTGCTCGGGCCAAGCGGCGCATTCGGCGGAGGGCTGCTGGTCTTGCTTGCGTGCGCGAATAGCGTCAGTGCGCAGCCGCAGCACCGGGACATGTTCCAGCTCAAGCGATTTCTGGATCGCGCGGATGTCACGACGGTCGGGTATCTGAAGATCGGAGACTCGCGGAGTTCGTGGCGTTTGCATCGGGATGTGGGGTCGGTGTATCGCCAGTTTGACGTGCCGCACGCGGCGTTGGTGCTGCCGGCGACGGAGCAGGGTGGCAACACGGAAGATGGTCTTGGCGGGCTGCAAGTCGCGGTCGGCAACGCGTCGTGGCGGTTGGTGCTTCGCGGTGAGACCGGGCCACACTCGGGAATCACGAACAGGTATCCGTTTCCACTGGGAGAGATGTGGTTTGCCGGCACGCCGCAGAACCCCGACCAAGGCTTCTGGTATGTGCTGTTTTCAACGTGCGGTTTTGAGATGCACGCCAACAGCCTGGGCGCGCCGGGCGGGCAGTTCAAGCGGGGCGATCCTGCGTTGGGTAGGCCCCTGACGAGCGTGGAGGCGTGGTTTGTCGCGGATGATCAGCCTGGGAAGTGGCTGAGCGCGTTCGTTGATGTCGGGTATATGGATCCGGCGACCGAGCCGCCGTTCAACGGTGCTGGCGCGTTGACGGAGTTTCTGGCTGCTCCCGTCGTGTCGTCGGGAACTGGCATCGTGCGTCGAGAGACGGTCTTTGAGCCCAGCCCGGCGACGGGGCGGGGCATTCGGGTGCGACTGCGGCACGCGAACGACTTTGCAATCAACAAGGGCAATCTGCTGCTGGGCATGCGGCTGAACTTCGCGGAGGCCCAGACCGGGCTGGTGTTCACGACTGTCGCGGATGGCGGATGGTCGCACACGGACCACATGCCGCGATCGGTGTATGGACCCGACGACAATCCGGATTCAAAGTACGACTTTGCGCAGATGGTGGAGTGGATGCGCGAGGTGTTTCGCACCGAGTATCTTGTGATTGACGAAGAAGTCGGGCAGAACATATCGACCTTTGGTCCGTTTCTGGAATGGAACGGCAACAACTCGGGCATGGCTCAAGCCAATAAGCGGATCATGCTGGAACGCTGGATCGATGCGGCGATCGCGGCGGGCTATGAGCCCTCCAAGGTGCTGGTCGTGAGCAGGATTCCCTGGCGAGGCGAGGGGGACGATCCGGCGCGGATTGACTCGATGCGAGCGGAAGTGCTTTCGCTGCACGAACAACTGCCGTTTGAAGGTCGGGGTGTCGCTGGGTACGTCGTATTCGACCAGCAGAAGGAGTTGGAGGCTCGCGGGCTGGCGGCTGCCGGGGGAGCGGTGCGAGAGGAGTATCGGGGCGATCCGATCCACCAGAACTTCGCAGGTATGAACATGCTGGGCGAGGTTTTCTGGTCGGTGATCCAGACGCCGATCTGTGACACGGTGGATGTGAATCGAGATGGGTCGATTTTCGATCCGCAGGACGTGGATGCGTTCTTGAGTATTTTCAGCGAGGGGCCGTGCGTTCCGATGACCGCGGCGTGCGGAGACGCTGACTTCAACAACGATGGCTCGGTCTTCGATCCGTGCGATATCGATGCGTTTCTGCTGGCGTTTAGCGAGGGGCCTTGCTCGGCGTGTGGGGAGTGACGAGGATCGAGTGAATCGGCGGCGCGGCGGCGTTTGAGGGCGCTTTCCGGGCGAGCGATCATGTGATGAAGAACGGGGCGAGACACATTGGACTCGGCGGGGTTCAAGGTCAGGGTTGAATTGGACGGGGGGCCGCTCGTGCAGTGAGCCCAATGGAGGGTCTTCGAGCGAGCTCTCGAACTCACTCAGTCGTTGACTGAGCGTTGCAGAATTGTCCCATAACCACAGAAAGTAGCTTGCCATGATGGCACCGAGGCGCGCGGATATCGCCGCGTTCTTGTTGGTGGCAGCATTCATGTGATTTTGCTTTGATTTACCTGAATAGGGCAGTATTATCCCTTAAACCCGGCGCATTGCGCCATGTTTGAGGCATACCTATGGCCCTATCAACTGGTGTATTCCCATCCTTGACTGCCTTGTTCGTGGTTCTCGCCACAGGCATTTGTGCCGGGCAGGTTCAGCATCGCGAGATCGAGAAACTAGCCGGCTTTTTGTCTCGCTGCGAAGAGACCACGGTGGGCTACCTCAAACTCGGTGACTCGCGCAGTTCCTGGCGAAAGTGGCGCGACACGGGTTCGTTCTACCGTCAGTTCGATGTCAAACACGCCGCGCTGGTGCTGCCGGCGACGGAGGCCAACAACGGCAGCGACGATGGGCTTGGTGGTTTTCAGTTGCCCCCGACTGGAACTCAATGGACGCTGACTTCGCAAGGGGGCACGACGCCTCATTCTGGGATAGTCAATCGATATCCGGCGACGTTGGGCGAGATGTGGTTTGTTGGTCCGCCCAACAACCCGCAGTGGAACCGCTGGTACATCCTGTCATCGACGGCGGGGTTTGACATGGACTCGTCGCAATCTGGCGGAACGGGGGGCCAGTTCAAGCGCGGTGACCCTTCGCTGGGCCGGCCATTGTCGAGCGTCGAGTTCTGGTATGTTTCGGACGACCAGCCAGGGAAGTGGCTGAACACGCTGATTGAGGTCGGATACTCAAGCCCCGCAACGGCGCCCCCGTTCAACGAGTCGGGCGCGCTGAGCCAGCTTTTTCCGAGTCCATCAGTTCCAAGCGGTGTCGGAATCACTCGATTCGAGACCAGCGTTCCAGTGTCGCCTGCGACCGGTCTGGGCATACGTGCTCGATTGCGCCATTTCTCCGGATTCGCCGCTGGGAAAGGAAACGTGCTCCTGGGGATGCGGCTGAACTTTGGGGGAGCGAGCAGCGGTGTGGTCTTTGCACAGGTCGCGCAGGGCGGCTGGTCCCATTCGGATCACATGCCGTCAAGCGTGATTGGGCCGAATGACAATCCCGACGCCAAGTACGACTTTGAACGCATGGTTGAATGGCTTCAGACAGCGATTCGAACCGAGTATCTCGTGATTGACGAAGAGCTCGGCCAGAACATGAACTTGCCAGGGAACTTCAGTGAGTGGAACGGCCTCAACCTTGGCAGCTTCCGACAGAACAAACGGATCATGATCCAACGTTGGATTGATGCCGCGCTTGCTGCGGGCTTTGCTCCGTCGAAGATCTTGGTTGTCAGCAGGATTCCGTGGAGAGGGCAGGGGGACGATCCGGCGAGGATCGACTCGATGCGCAGCGAGGTGCTGGCGTTGCACGCAACGCAGCCGTTCGCGTCATCTGGAGTGGCGGGATATGTGGTGTACGACCAGCAGGAGGAACTGGAGGCCCGAGGCTTGGCGGAAGTGAACGGGCCCGTGCTGGGCGTGTATAGGGATGATGACGTTCACCAGAACTTTGCTGGGATGAACATGCTTGGCGAGGTCATGTGGTCGGTCATTCAAACCCCGCGATGCGATTCGATTGATTTCAATCGGGACGGCTCGTTCTTTGACCCCGTGGACATCAACGCACTATTGAGCGTGTTCAGCGAGGGGCCCTGCATGCCAGCGACCGCGGCGTGCGGCGACATCGACTTCAACAACGATGGGTCGGTCTTTGATCCATGCGATATCGATGCATTTCTGCTGGCGTTTAGCGAGGGGCCTTGCTCGGCGTGCGGGCAGTAGGCGTTTTTTGTTAGGGTCTGTAGATTGAGGTGGAATTGACCCTCGGGGCGGGCCGGGCTATCCTCTCTGCCCTAGAAAAGGATTCCCTCCGCAATGGCACTCCTCGCTGAAGATCGCAAGCAAGTCGTCACCACCCACCGCCGGCATGGCACTGATACGGGTTCGCCCGAGGTGCAGATTGCCATGCTGACCGCTCGGATCAATTCCGTGGCGGAGCATATGAAGAGCAATGACAAGGACTTCCACAGCCGCCGCGGGCTGCTGATGATGGTCGGAAAGCGGAACCGCCTGCTGCGGTATCTCGCGAAGAACGATCCGGCGGGATACCAGAAGCTCATCGCGAAGTTGGGCTTGCGCAAGTAAACAAGTTTTCTCATCGGCCCAGGACAAGCGTCCTGGGCCGGTTTTTTTCGTTTGGTCGACATTTTGGACGTCGGTTTGTGCCGGTCGCGTTCACTCGTTCAAGATTCTGCAGGTCGTGAAGGCTTGGAGGTCGAGAAGAGGAAGGGCGGGAGCGGCAGTGGGCAGCACGCAGCCCCGGCTCCTTGGCCGAAGTGCCAAGAGCTTCCTCGGCCCCTTGGTCCGTATGGTCAAGGCGGTTGCCGGAGTCTGCGTCCTGCCTTCTGCCTCTCACCCTGGCGAGGCACCTTCCTGAGGCTTCCGGTTCGTTGGAACGGGCGGCTCGGGCGGGGTGATTCGAGGCTTCTTCCTCTCGCAACTTGAAACGAGTCTCCGGTTCGGGGGCGCGATCGCTCGCGGAGCTGTGTGGCTCGCGAGGTGGGATCGGTCTTTGGGTCGTTGGCCAAGTTTGGCCAGCGGACTCCAGGGCTGGAAGCCCATGCCACTTTCCTGACGGCCTTTGGCCTGTAGGAGGCATTTGGTATGGCAACTCTTGTTGATGCGAATCAGGGTCTGGTCCGCGTGTCGCGTGAAATCGGCGGGCGCACGCTCGTGATGGAAACCGGCGTGATCGCCAAGCAGGCGAACGCGGCGGTGATGGCGACGTATGGCGGCACCACGGTGCTCGCGACGGTCGTCCGCTCCGCGCCGCGCGAAGGGATCGACTTCTTCCCGCTCACGGTCGATTACCGCGAGAAGCTGTCGGCGGCGGGCAAGTTCCCGGGCGGGTTCAAGAAGCGCGAGGGCGCGCCTTCCGAGAAGGAAGTGCTCACGATGCGCATGATCGATCGCCCGATCCGTCCGCTCTTTCCGGATGGGTTCCTGGATGAAGTGCAGATCCAGGTGTTCGTGATGAGCCACGATGGGGAGAATGACAGCGATGTGCTCGCGGGGACGGCGGCGAGCGCGGCGCTGGCGCTGAGCGACGTGCCCTTCGAAGGGCCGATCGCGACGGTGCGCGTCGGACGGATTCATACCGACAACGGGCCGCAGTATGTGCTCAACCCGACGGTGACGCAGATGGACTACAGCGACATCGACGCGGTGGTCGCGGGGCACAAGGATGGCCTGAACATGATCGAAGTCGGCGCGGCGGAAGTGCCCGACGACGCGGTGCATGGCGCGCTGGCCTTTGCGAACGAAGAGGGTCTCAAGCCCCTGCTCGCGATGATCGAGGAACTCACGAAGAAGGCGGGCAAGGAAAAGAAGGCGGGCGAACTGCACCTGCCCAGCTCGGAAGTCACTGAGAAGGTGAAGAAGCTGGCGGAGAAGGACCTGCTCGCGCTGCGCCAGATCAAGGGCAAGGCAGAACGCAACGACAAGATCGCCGCGTTGTTCAAGACGGTGCTGGACACGCACTTCGCAGTGAACATGGACGGCACCGTGAAGCAGGCGGAAGAGAGCAAGAAGACTCGCACGATGGCCAAGATGGCCCTCGCGCGTCTGGACGAGAAGCTGACGCGTCGCCTGATCGTCGAGAAGGGCATCCGCGCTGATGGGCGTCAGCCCCGCGAGATTCGCCCGCTGAGCGGCAACGTGGGCGTCTTTGCCCGCACGCACGGCAGTTCGCTCTTCCAGCGCGGCGAGACGCAGGCCCTGTGCAGCGTCACGCTGGGCACGGGTCGCGATGAACAGATCATCGACGGCTTGCTGCCTGAATACAGCAAGAAGTTCACGCTGCACTACAACTTCCCTCCCTTCAGCACGGGCGAAGTGAAGCGCATCACGGGACCTGGCCGGCGCGAAATCGGGCACGGCGCGCTCGCGGAGCGCAGCCTGCTTGCGATCATGCCCAGCCCCGATGAGTTCCCCTACACGATTCGCGTCGTCAGCGACATCACCGAGTCCAACGGCTCGTCGAGCATGGCGAGCGTGTGCGGCGGCTGCCTGGCGCTCATGGACGCGGGCGTGCCCATCCGCAACACCTGCGCGGGCATCAGCGTCGGCCGCTTCGCGGATGACAACGACCAGAACGAGATGTTCGTCACGGACATCATCGGCGAGGAAGACTTCTACGGGGACATGGACTTCAAGGTCTCCGGCACCCG
>JALHOJ010000076.1 GCA_022843045.1 Phycisphaerales bacterium | reverse complement strand
ATTCGCCGTCACGCCGCCGGCGGTCGTGAAGTCGCCGCCCGCGATCAGGTCGCCGCCAGGCGTTGTTGTGAGCGCGAAAACCCAGTTGTCCATGCCGGTGCCGAGCGAGGACCACTGACCTGTCGCAAGGTCATACGCAGCGATGTAACTCGCCGGGGTTGTCCCGGCCATTGAAAATGTGCCGCCCGCGACCAACTTTGGCGATAGGGGCCCCGCGCCGTCAGGATCCCAGATCGTGAGTGCGTATACCGTGCCATTGAGCCCCGGCACGCCATCACCAGCGAGCCACTGCTCTTCGCACGAGTTGACGGTCTCCTCGCCGGGCTGAGCGTGCGCCGTGGGCGCAAGTGTCAAAGCGGCGAACAATGCCAACGCAGTAACGCGTTGTGCAATGCGAAGCAGGTACCCGCGGGTGGTACGAAGCAGTTTCATATGTGCGACCTCGTGTGACTCGCTGACGCAACTGATGCCTGCGTCAACAAGATTTCGGCTGCCGGAACAGCGCCTCAGTTACCACAAGGTATGCACGGTCCCTCGCTGAACAGCACCACAAAGCTGTCAATGTCGCATGGATCAAATACCGCACCATCGTTGTTGAAGTCGATGTCGTTGCAGGTACGCGTCGCCGGCACGCAGGGCCCCTCGCTGAATACCGACAGAAACGCATCAATGTCCTGTGGGTCAAAGGATGAATCGTCATTGTTGAAGTCGATCACGTCGCAGATCGTGTTTGTCTGGTCGCCAAGCGAACCGTCCAAGTTGATTCGCTGCGCCTTGACGTCCGCGCCGCCCGTCGGTCCATCGGCCCACACCGCCACCGCGTGCGTCTGCGACGCAATCACCGTGCTCAGCCGTCCCTTGTTGGAGTTGTTGGCCGCCGCCGCGACCACAGGCGGGAACCACGGCTGCCCCGCAAACTGCGTGATCCGCGTGGTCGCGACGTACATCGGCCCGTTGGCGCCAGAATACAGCAACCAGGTAATCAGCGCGTGATTGCCGTTGAGGTGCTGCACGTTCACAAAAGCCGACGGATTGGGCGAGAACGGCGCGATCTCCTGCCCACCCGGGCTCCAGCGCAGCGACCCATCGCCCCGAATCCGCTGCGCCGCAAGCCCGAACTGGCTCTGCGTCGGGTTGCTCCGCTGATACGCGACGGTGTACTCATCGCTCGGGGGGTGATACGCCACGCTCGCCGACAGCCGAAACTCCGTCGCCGAGCTCGTGGTCGACGCCGCCACGCCATTGACCGCAAACCGCGGCGTGCCGTTGCTGAAGTAATGCTGAATCCAGGCGTTCCGCGTCGCCCCGATGTCATACCACGCCGCAATCGCCCCGCCCGCCCCGTCGCTCGCCAGCGCGGGGAAGTAGCCGTTCTGAATCCCGCGAGAAGGCGTCGCGCTCGACGCGTACACATCGACCGGCGTGCCCCCGCCCCACGCCTGCGCGTTGCTCGCGTCCCACTTCTGAATCTTCAGCCCCTTGCGCGAGGTCACGATGTTCGTCCCCTCCGCCCGCACCCACATCAAGATGAACGAACCATCCGCAAGCGCGAGCATGTCGCTGGGCGACTGCGCCCGACCCGTCTCCGTCAGCTGCCACGCCGCTCCCATGCTCCCATCGCTGTTGATCCGCTGGAAGTTCAGCGTCACTCCTGTCGCCCAGCAGACCGCCGCACTGCCGTCAGGAAACGCCGCGACCCGCGGGCCCAATCCATTGGTCGAATTGGGCACCAGAGCCCCGTTTGGCCCCCACGCAAGCGTGCCATCGGGCAGCACCTTCTGCACATAGATCGCCGCGTTGTCATACGCGACCACCGCCTGGTTGCTCGCATTCACTTCCATGTCAAACACAAACGTCGCTGTGTTCGTGCGCGTCGGGCTCACCAGCACGCCATTACCGGCGAACATCGTGTTGCCATTCGTGTCCAGCCGCTGCACCGCGTGCTTGTACCCGCCCCCCGGACCGCTGTCTGTCAGCGCAATCCAGACCGAGCCGTCCGTTCCCAACGCGCTGATCGGCGTGCCCTGATCGCCGCCCCCGCCCGCAACCATCGTGTTCACGCTCGGATCGCTCGTCCACTGCGCCCGCGCAGCGCCGCCGCACGCCAACGCCAGCCCCGCCGCGACCACACTGAGACAACGAACGAAATCGTGTGCCATTGGGAGTTCCTCCACTCCCCAGCCTACTGGCAATCGCCCCCACTGTCAACGAAAAACCCAGGAACCGACCAAACACCCGGTCTATCTGCTAAGTCAGATCGCGGAGACCGCGGAATAAAGAACGAAAAACGCGGAGAAAGGACTGGGCTGGCCCTTCCAAGCCCAGGTCTCTCCTCCGCGTTTCTCTCTGTTCTTCCTCCGCGACCTCCGCGATCATCTTCTTCACACCCCGCACAACGTGCAAGGCCCCTCGCTGAAGACCAGCAAGAACGCATCCACGTCGCACGGATCAAACACCGCCCCATCGTTGTTGAAGTCAATATCCCCGCACGTCGCCGTCTCCGGCACGCACGGCCCCTCGCTGAACACGCTCAGGAACGCATCGATGTCCGTCGGATCAAACGACGACCCGTCCCCGTTGAAGTCGATCCCGTCGCAGTGCGCATGCGCCTCGGGCGTGAACTGCAATGTCAGCACCTCGCTCGCCGAGTACAGCCCCGACGCATCCTGCACCACAAACGTCGCCGAAAAGATCGTGCCCGGCTCCGCGTCATGATCGGGAATCTGCACGATCGGATGAAAGTCAAAGAAGGGCGACCCAAACGCCATCGCCTGCCCCGCCTGCAGTTCCGTCAGCCCAAACCACACCCGCAGCCCCGGATCAATCGCCGCCAGCGTCACGCGAATGTCGCACGCTTGGGCCAGCATGTACATGTCCTCGCCCGGCTCGTCCATCTCCGCGTTGTGCCACCCGATATCCCCGGTCGCAAACCCATCGAGCGCCGGGAAGACCGACAGATGCAACTCAAACGGCATCGCAAAGTGAGCATGCGCTTTGAGCTGCTGCGCGCCCGTCCGCCCAATCCACACCGTCGCCTCGTCGGCGAGCGACGCCGACGCAGCAACCAACACCGCCAAGCCCGCCCATGACGCCAAGTGCACACTCTTCATGCAACCCAATGTACCGCGGCGTCCCGATCTTGCAAGCGCAAACCGATGAAGTCTCTGTTCAGATGCGGCTCTCCAAACCAAAGCCGACCATCACAGTCCGCACAGCGTGCAAGGCCCCTCGCTAAACGCCAGCAGGAACGCATCCAGATCGCACGGATCAAACACCGATCCGTCGTTGTTGAAGTCCAGGTTATTGCACGTCGCGGTCGCCGGAATGCAAGGCCCCTCGCTGAACACGCTGAAGAACGCGTCCACATCATCGGGATCAAACAGCGACCCATCGTTGTTGAAGTCAATCGAGTCGCACGCGCTGCAGCCCTCGGGCACGCCCCAGGTCGCGAAGTACCCCGAAACCAGCGCGTCCGCGTGCGAGAAGTCGCCTCCGACGAGTAACTGCCCTGTCTGCGTTGTAAAGAGGCCATTCACAGCGACGGTGGGGAACGTGGTGGGCGCAACACCACCGATGTTGACGCCGATCTCGCCCATGCGATGCCACGCCCCATCCCACCGCGCGATGGAACTCGCCGTCGCGCCCTGGATCGTGTTGAAGTACCCCGCAGTGACGAGCGAACCGTCGGGGAGCGTGGCAATGTCGTAGAACATCGGAGGCAGAGAACCTGTTACGCCCACGATCTGGCTCCAGCCCGTTCCATTCCAAACATGAATCGAAGCGCCATACGGCGGACTGGCGGGAGTATTGTGGTAGCATGCAGCAACGCGTCCGTCTGGGAAGGTCGCAAGCCTCCACACATAGTCAGACGATCCGGGGACATCGATCGTGAAGTTCATGGGCGACCACGACGAGCCGTTCCATCGCGCGATGTTGAGCGCGCCGACCGCTGGTGAACCAATGGAGGTAAAGCTTCCGCCGACAATCAGGTCTCCATTGGAAGTCAGCGCGAGCGAAGTCACATAGCCGTCGTTCGTCAGGCCGCCACCGATGCTGGTCCAGGTTGAGCCATTCCAGCGCGCAAGCCCTTGCATGCCCGGTCCGCCAGTATTTGATGTGAATCCACCCCCGGCGACCAAGTCCCCGTTCGGCATGACTTGCAGCGCGTTGACAGTGAAGTTGAAACTGGTTCCCAGGGGCGACCACGCAGAGCCGTTCCAGCGCGCAAGCCAGGGCGATGCAACGGAACCAATCCCATTGAAGTACCCACCTGCGACAATGTCGCCGTTGGGCATCTTGGCAAGCGCCTTGACCACAATCTGGCGGACTGGCGCAGAGAGTTGCTGCACCTTGCCTCCAAGAACTGTCCATGTGTCGCTGCCCGGGGAGCGCATGGAGATGTAGTTGTTGCTCTCCCCGAAGCCGTCCTGCCGAGAGAGCCAAGCTCCGACGACCGCACCATTGTCCATCTCCATGACGTGCGCCATGGTGCCTGGAGCGCCAACGCCCAGACCTCCCCAGAACGCTGAGTTCCATGTCTGCACGCAGGAGCCGAGCTCGTCGTTCGAGTTTGATTGGCGCCCGACGACATACTGCCCGTTGAAGAAGCCGATGCGTCTGCAAGATCCGCCGCCCGAATCTCCCAGCGTGGTCCATGTCCCGGTCGAGAGCGTCGCGGCTCGGCTGCCGAAGATGCCCGCCAGTTGGTACGAAGTGGCCGTCGTTCGGACAAAGAGATCGCTGACGGGGCCCGTCGGCAGAGTCCCCGTGGCTGCCCACGTCCCCGCAGTGGGATTCCACGCCGCCACGCGATCGATCGTCTGCGAGCCGATGGTGCTGAACGACCCGCCCACGAAGAGTCGATCTTGCGTGAGCGCGAGACCGGTGTAGCGTTCGATGTCTCGCACCGAGCCATTGGGTTGTCCCGCAGTGCTCCACGTGCTTCCGTTCCACGCCGCGAGATTGGTCGCGGACACGCCGTTGATGCTCGTGAAATCCCCGCCAACGTACAAGCTGTTTCGGAATGTTCGCAGCGCTCTGACGATCGGGGAGCTTGGACTGATGGAGCTCACAACGCTGCTCCATGCTGTCCCATCCCAGCGAGCGAGACAGGGAGAAGAGAGACCCGGACCCACCGTTTCAAAGTCTCCCCCGACGTACAGACTCCCGTTGTAGACCTCTAGGGCGCTGACTAAAGGAAGTCCGTTGCTGTCCGCCACACCTTGTGCCAGAGGCAGCCACGTCGTGCCGTCCCAGCGCGCGATGTTGTTGGCGGTGACGCCGCCTATCGAAGAGAATCGCCCCGCAGCGATCAACTGGTTGTTGAAGACCGTGAGCGCTTTCACATACACGTCTGGCGTGCTCGAACCGGGCAGCCCGCGCCAGCGTGTGCCGTCGAACGCCAGCAGCCCGTTCGTCGGCATCCCGATGGGAGCCAATCCCAACCCGCCAGCAACCAGCCAACTCCCCAAAGGCCCGGCGCCGTCAGGATCGAACGGGAGCAACGTCTCGATCGATCCGTAGATTGCCTGGCTGGGCAAGCCGGGCAGCCACTCTGATTCGCAGCCTTGTGCCCAGCATGTCGACGACACGCAATGTGCGAGCAAGGCCCCGACCAGCAGCAAAGACAAGCGACGAGGGCTCCGCATGGGATTCTCCAGTCCAGCACGCCGCGCGGCAAAATGCCTTCGCGGTTGCCAACAAGCGAGAATTCCCGCTCGGCGTATCGCAATCCCAGAAAGATCTCAAGAGATCACAGCACCCTGCCCCCTCCGAGGCCACCCTCACGCCAAGCTTGCTCGGGTCGCGTTCGGGGCCACGTCATTGCCCGCACAGCGTGCAAGGCCCTTCGCTGAACACCAGCAAGAATGCATCCACATCGCACGGATCAAACAAGGACCCGTCGTTGTTGAAGTCGATATCGTTGCAGGTGGCTGTGGAGGGGACGCAGGGACCTTCGCTGAAGACACTGAAAATAGCATCGATGTCGGTGGGATCAAACAGCGAGCCGTCGTTGTTAAAGTCGATCGAGTCGCAGCCACCGCAACCGATCGGGTCGACTTGCGCGAACGATGCCGAAACGTCTCCGCCGACCACAGTGAATTCGCCGCCAACCGCAACCTTACCTGTGGGCAGACGAAGGAGCGCACGGACGGCCGCATTCGCACCACCGTCCATCGAAGTCCATGCGGAGCCATTCCAGTGGAGCAAGTAGTTCGATGGAAGCCCACCACCCGCAAAGCCTCCGCCGACGAGAAGTGATTCGTCGGGCAGCATGCTGATCGCATAGACGCCCGCGCCTTGGTAGAGGGGCGCGAGTGCCGACCATGCGGACCCGTTCCAACGGGCGATCGACTGAGCGGGCACGCCGCCGGCGATTGAGAAACCCCCACCCGCGTACACGCCGCCGCCAGGGGCGGGCGTCAGCGCGTAGACAGCGTTGTTTGTGCCCGAGCCGACGCTGGACCACGCGGAGCCATTCCATCGCGCGATGTTGACCGCGATGACTCCTCCCGCGCCGTTAAACTGGCCACCGGCAAAGATGTCGCCATTGGGAAGTTGCGTCAGCGCATAGACCACGCCGCCGAACAGAATGCCCTCGGCGAGGGGTGACCAAGTCGTGCCGTTCCAACGCGCGACACCGCCCATGGGCACGCCACCAGCCTGCGTGAACGCTCCACCGACGATCACATCCCCGTTGGGCAACTTGAGCATGGCATGAACAAAACCGTTTACGCCGCCGCTCACGGATGACCACGCCGAGCCGTTCCAGCGCGCGAGGTACGGGATTGATGCGCCATCGATGGAAAGAAAGTTGCCGCCAGCAAGAACTTCTCCATCGGTGCGGGAGACAACAGCGTTGATTGAAGCTTCAAAGAAAGTGCCCCTGCGAAATTGCCCGGGCAGCCGTGTCCACGAACCAGTCGCGCCGGATCGGCGTGTGACGTACGCCTCTTCTGTGTTTCCAGCGAGAACTGTTCGCGTACCGGCAAGCAGGTCACCTGGAGTCATGTCGAGGGCAAATGAGTCGATGGCGGTGCCCAAAGCGCCCTGACTGCCCATCGGTGCCCACTGCGCGCCGTTCCAACGCAGAACCTCGTGTGCAGTGTCGGCGTTGAATCGCGTGCCGAGTACGTATTGGCCGCCATAGAGACCGATCGCCTGGGCGTCGTCGATCGCCGAGCCGTTCATGCTGCTCCACGTCGTGCCCGAGAGGGTGTACGCCTGGGGCGGCGGCAGCAAGGACGTCTGGTCCCACACCGCCGCGACCTGATGCGAGTTGATGCCGAACGTGCGGACGAACATGTTGTAACAGATCGTGCGCGACGCAGGTGCTCCGAGCGAACTCCACGCCTGGGTGGATGGGGCGTACCTGGCAGCACCGGAGGCGGCAACCCCGCCGATGTTGGTGAAGAAACCACCGACATACAAGCGCGCGGAGGAAATCGCGTCACCAGTGAACTGCGCGAGCGTTCTGACCCCTGCGTTGGGGTTGCCCATGGCCGCCCACGCACCGGTTGTTGGTGTGTACCGCGCGAGGTTTGTCGCAGGCACGCCGCCCGCGGATGTAAAGAACCCGCCCACGTAAAGCTGTCCAAGCACGTCCACCATTGCATACACGCCGCCGCCCGCGCTCGTGACTCCGCCAGTTGTCCCCCAGTTCGCGCCGTTCCATCGGGCAAGGTTGTTCGCGGGAAGCCCCGGACCCGCCGACACGAACCGTCCTCCCACGAAGAGATATCCGTTGCTGACGGCGAGCGACCAAACCTCACCCCCGTCAGAGGAATACACGCCGTCACCAAGTGCCGACCACGTGGTTCCGTTCCACTTTGCGATGTTCTTCGCCGTGACACCGTTGACGCTGGCAAAGCTACCGGCGATGATCAGTTCCCCGTTGTACACGGCCATGGCCTCGACTCTGCCTGTCGTCTGGGTTGTTGCGACCAACGACCTCCACGTCGTGCCGTCGAAAGCAATCAGCTTTTGGAATCCAAGTCCCCTCACGGCGAGGCTCTCTCCACCCACGACGAACAGGGGAGGCTGAGGCCCCGCGCCGTCGGGGTCGAAGGTCGTCATGCAGAGGACATTGCCAGAAATCTCCTGGCCCGCCCCGTTCGGAATCCACTGCGGGTCGCAGGTTTGTGCTGGGCAGTGAGAAGTCAGTGGGCCCAAAGCCGCGAAGAGGCCGACGCAAATTGCAGTCAACTTTGCGAGTTCCAGTCCGAACCGTCTGCCTGCATGAAACAACATCGTCGCGCCTCCCTGGTGGGGTGAGCCAGGCAATACGTGAGCGTTTCTGCCTGGAAAAACACACGCGTCAACACGTTCTGCGTGTCAAGATACTCCCAAAGCGCGAGAACGCAGAAAACGACCGCCCAATTTTCGCTTTTGTGATGAAAAATCTGATTCTCTAGAGAGTTTGGATAGGCCGAGACATCCCGTTGCCCATGCACGTCGCGCAGGTATTCTGGTTGTAGATCGATTTCGTATTTTGTTCGCCAATTGGGTTTGGCGCTTGCGCACAAAGCCGCTGAGCCTTGATCTTGCTTAGAGGCCGCAGGGTGTGCAGGGACCTTCGCTAAAGAGCAGCAGGAAGCTGTCAATATCGCACGGATCGAAGAGCGACCCGTCGTTGTTGAAGTCGACGTCGTTGCACGCCGCGCCGGCGGGCAGGCACGGCCCCTCGGAGAACACGGACAAAAACGCGTCGATGTCGGTCGGATCAAACAGCCCGCCGTCGTTATTGAAGTCAACGGCGTCACAACCAGGGGGCACCTGCGCCACCACCAACGCATCCGCTGCGTCCAGGCCCGCGCCGTACGCGATGACCCAGAACGCAAACTCGCCCCTGTCATTGAAGATGCGCGGACGCCCGTCTCCGCCCCCACTCGTGACGGGCGGAACCCACAAGAAAGGAAACTGAAAGCCGTCGTAGGTCGTGGAGCGGATCACGATCGGGTCAAACTCCCGCGTCACGATCGTCGGGCGCCCCTGCGCATCGGTGATGAGCAGCCGGTCGAAGGAACACGGAAAGCCATCCGCAGAATCAAGCGTCGCCACCTGGCCGTGCCGATTGACCGCATACGCAAATGTGCTCCACTCGGCCCGCTGGTTCGCCAGCGGCCCAATCGTTGTTCCGTCCGGAAGCGGATCGCCGGCCCGCAGCACGACCTGACGACGACCACTCGGGTGAATCAGCAGCACCGCCGTCCGCGTAAAGCTCTCCCCGCCATATTGCAGCACGAGCGGCATAGCGACGATGCCCGACTCGGTGATGATCGGGACCGATGTGATTCCCGAGCAGGTTCCGCTCCCCCAGAGCACGACGGGCAACTGCACGATCATCGGAGAGCCCGCCACGTCCGTCAGGACGTCCCCCTCGCGCACCAGCAGCGACACCGCGCCGTCCTTGAGCGAGCAAAGAGCAACGCGATTGCTGATCGTCACCCCGGGCCCCACCAGCGACACGCCGAACACCCCCTCCCCGCCGGTTCGCATCGATCCATACGGATCGATGTACTCGACCGTGGTCCCCGCGGGCAAACCCTCCAGTGTCGAACCCGACGCCAGCACCACCTGCGACGGTTGCCCGAATCGCGTCACCACCAGCGACGAAGAGTTCGTTGGCACGTCAAACGCAACCCCCATCGACCAGCCGTCCGTCGTCAACGCCGTGAGGAACACTCCCTCCACCCCCGCCGCCGACCACCCGTTCGCGTTGCCGACCACGCCGCGCGTGCGGCTCGAAAACGCCGTGACCGGAAACTCCAGCGTGGTCGCGACCAACCCGCCGTTGACCATCGGGCCGAAAAGGCTCACGCCGCCCTGCGTCAGACTTTGCATCGGCGAGCCCGCGATCAACGTACCCGGCGCGAGTATCTGAACAGCGCCCGCCTCGCCCCCGCGCCAAAGCGAGTATCTCGGCGCAACGCCGAACAACGAGTCTCCCGAATCCGAGATGTTCACCCCGTACCACCCGCCGGGGCCGAAACCAAACCCTGGAGTCGTGCCCAGCGCCTCAGACACCCCATCCCGATGCAAGATCGCCCGGCTGCCGTCCGTCCGGCGAGCGTGGAACACGACCTCGCCACGGTTGTTGATCGCGTGCTCTGGACGGAGCAAAGACACCAGCGCCACACCCGGCTCACCCGGGTCTGTATCCCCGCTCACGAACACGACGCGTGGCTGAAACTGCGCCATCACCGCCGAGCCCACAACGCTGGCCAGAACCATCCCGAGCATGCTGTTTCTCCTTAAAAAACTGGAGGTGGCATCGGCCTCTCGACCAACCCCGCTGGACATTTCACGTGCCCTCCATCTCCGTTCCCCGCCCCTACACTCGCGCCCGGTTCTCGAAAGCGTTTACACAGCGCGGACCCCGGTCGGGCCCGCCGATTCACAAAGAGGAACTTCCCGTGGCTGATCGTCACTTTGACATGGTCGTGATTGGTGGTGGTCCTGGCGGTTACGTCGCGGCGATTCGCGCCGCTCAACTCGGCTACAAAACCGCCATCATCGAGCGCGACAAGCTCGGCGGCGTCTGCCTCAACTGGGGCTGCATCCCCAGCAAGGCCCTGCTCTCCAACGCCGAGCTCATGGAAAAGCTCCACGAAAAGGAAGCCTGGGGCCTCAAGATCACCGGCGAAGTCTCCTTCGACTGGGACAAGACCATCGGCCGCAGCCGCGACGTCGCCAGCAAGCTCAACAAGGGCGTTGAGTTCCTGATGCGCAAGAACAAGATCGAATTCATCAAGGGCAACGCCAAGATCCTGTCCGCCCGCCAGGGCAACAACCCCTGCAAGATCGCCATCCAGGACGCCACTGTGCAGGACACCCGCACCGACAGCCCCGTGACCGTCGGTGCCAACCGCGAAACCATCACCGCCACCAACATCATCGTCGCCACCGGCTCCGTCGCCCGCGACCTCCCCTTCGCCAAGTTCGATGGCGACAAGATCTGGGGCGCGCGCGAAGCCATGTTCAACAAGAGCCAGCCCAAGAGCCTCATCGTCGTGGGCGCGGGCGCCATCGGCATGGAATTCGGCTACTTCTACCATACTTTCGGAACGAAGGTGACCGTCATCGAAATGATGCCCCGCATCCTCCCCGTCGAAGACGACGACGTCTGCGTCGCGATGGAAAAGGTCTTCAAGAAGCACGGCATGGACCTCCGCACCAACACGGGCGTGGTCAACATCGAGAAGACCGCCACAGGCGTCAAGGTCACCGTCGCACCCATGGTCAAAGCCGCCGACGGCAAGATGGCCCCCGACCAATCCAAGAAGGAAACCCTCGAAGCCGACAAGGTCCTCCTCGCCATCGGCGTCAAGGGCCGGTTCGATGGCCTCTTCGACGCGAGCCTCAACCTCGCCACCGATCGCGACCACATCAAGACCGACTTCCGCCCGCTGAACTGGGACGGCCCGGGCAAGGGCACCATCAACGAAGCGGTTGACTACAAGACCAACCTCCCAGGCATCTACGCCATCGGCGACATCATCGGCCCGCCCTGGCTCGCCCACGTCGCCAGCGAAGAAGGCCTCCTCTGCGTCGAACGCATCGCCTGGCGCGATGGCAAGCTCGAGCACGGCAAGAAACTCCACGAGCCCATCCCCATCGACTACACCGTCATCCCCGGCTGCACCTACTGCCACCCCCAGGTCGCCAGCGTCGGCTTCACCGAACGCGACCTCAAGGCCAAGGGCCTCGTCAAGGACAAGGACTACGCCGTGGGCGTCTTCCAATTCAGCGCGCTGGGCAAGGCCATCGCCACCCGCAGCACCGATGGCTTCTGCAAGATCATCCGCGGCCTCCCCCGCGGCGAGATCCTGGGCGCCCACATCATGGGCGACCAGGCCACCGAACTGATCGCCGAACTCAGCCTCGCCCGCCGCCTCGAAGCCACGAGCGAAGAACTCATCGCCACGGTCCACGCCCACCCGACCATGCACGAAAGCGTGCACGAAGCGGCGTTGGCAAGCGAAGGCCGCGTGATCAACTCGTAGGCCCGGCGTCCCGCCGGGTACAAACTCCCTAGTGAACTGACCTCAAGGACGCCCGCAACGGCGTCCTTTTTATTGGCACCACGTCGCACGCATGACAAGCCACTCGCAACTCGGTGTTCACGCGAAGTGTCCAAGATCGTGTCGCACTCTTCCGCTCCTTCTCGCTCATTCCACTATGAATCCCCGCGCCCACCGCCTGCTCCGCCCGCTGATCCTCGCAGGAGCCCTCGCCCTCCCGCTCCACGCCATCGCGCAGCCCTTCTGCGGTCTGCGACACAGCGTCCGCCTCGCGCAGGGCATCGGCGATTCAGGTGGCGGCGACTATCTCCAGTTTGATCCGCCCATCGCGACCGTCGGGCCCTTCGTCTCAACCGTGGGCCTTTCGCCCTCCAACGCCTGCGGCTGCAACTCCCAGTCCAGCGTCGTCATGCAAGCGGACTACGGCTCGCTCGCATACTCCGTGTCCGCGTCGGGCGTCTCCTGCCCCTGCAACGGCATCTTCCTGTTTATCGATGGCGGCATCCCCAAGACCCGCTTCTTTGATCGTCTGACGTTCACCTCCGCGTCGCTGCCCAACGGCGCGCCGATCCAGGTGCGCGCGACGCTCCGCCTCGATGGCGGCATCACTTGGCAGAACAACAACTCCGCACGTTCCTTCGGCGCGTTCTTCTCATTCAACGGTGATCAGATCGCGCTCTCCAACCAGCCCGGCACCGTGACCCGCACCTTCAACCTGACCGTCGGCCAGTTCATGGATGTGAGTGCGGGCATCACCTGCGAGTTCCAGGATTACGTCTTGCTGGGCTTCAACCAGACGGGCTCATTCTCCGCGAATCTTGCCGCGTTCACAACGATTGAAGTCCTGACCCCTGGCATCACCGTCACCTCCTGCAGCGGCCGCGACTACCGCCCTCTCGCCTGTGACTCCATCGACTTCAACAACGACACCTCCTTCTTCGATCCCACCGACATCGACGCGTTCCTCTCGGTGTTCAGCGAAGGCCCCTGCATTCCGTCGTCGGCCACCTGCAACGACATCGACTTCAACAACGACGGCTCCCTCTTCGATCCCTGCGACATCGACTCCTTCCTCCTCGCCTTCAGCGAAGGCCCGTGCACGCTCTGCGGCCAGTAATGACGGCCTCGCCGCGTCAGGCGCTAAACAAGCCCGCAGCCTTCTCCAGTGAAGGTGGCGCGATCAACAGAAGATCGCCATCAATCATCACGCCGCTAGTTGCTTCACACCAGAGACACCTATCGGGCGTCCTTTCTTCTGTGCCCCGCAGAGCGGTGGATCCCCTCATCCTAGTGATTGGCGCGCACATTACACTGTTCCACATGTGTGCCACGCCGCACATGCAATTCAAGGTTAACGCGTCAGCCAGCAGCGCTGCGAGACGCGCGTGGAGGACGCTGTTTCATGAACTGTCTGCAACCGACTCGCTTTGTCCACCTGACGGCGATTGCTGTCGGACTGCTGATGCTGCTCACGCCCGAGGCCCTCGCCCAGCGCTCGACGCCGGTGCAGGTGCTGCAAGCCTCGGGCGCCGCGAACGACAACTTCGGTCAATCCGTGGCGATCGACGGTGACACGATGATCGTCGGCGTGCCTCGGGATCTTGTCGGAGGCAACCCCGCCCAAGGGTCGGTCGAGATCTATCGCTGGACCGGCTCGGGCTGGTCCGTGGAGGCCACGCTCATCGCCACGGGCGGCGCGGCGAACGACAACTTCGGCGTCTCGGTCGCGATTCAAGGCAACACCGCGATTGTCGGAGCGAACCTTGATGACGTGAGCCCGAACGCCGACCAGGGCTCGGCGTACGTCTTCACCCGTTCGGGGACGACATGGACGCAGCAAGCTCAGCTCACAGCCGCGGGCGGCGCCGCGGGTGATCAGTTCGGCATCTCCGTCGCGATCGCGGACGATGCGGTCATCGTGGGAGCGAGCCTGGACGACGTGGGGGGCACGAACAATCAGGGTTCGGCCTACGTCTTCACCCGCTCGGGGACGACATGGACGCAGCAGGCCCAGCTCACTGCCGCGGGTGGCGCGGCGAGCGATCAGTTCGGCGCCTCCGTGGCGCTCTCGGGCGACACCGCGATCATCGGGGCGCGTCTCGACGATGTCGCCGGCCTTGTTGATCAGGGCTCAGCCTACATCTTCGTCCGCTCGGGTGCGACGTGGACCCAGCAGGCGCAGCTCATCGCGACCGCCGGAGATATCGGCGACAACTTCGGCGCCTCCGTGGCCATTTCCGACGACACCGCCATCATCGGAGCGCGGGCAGACGACGTCGGCGCCAACCCCGATCAGGGATCGGCGTCCATCTTCATCCGGTCGGGCACCACCTGGACCCAGCAGGCGCAACTCAGTGTTGCCGGCGGTGCGGCGAGCGATCAGTTCGGCATCGCCGTCGCGATCTCGGGCCAGACGGTGATCGTGGGGGCGAATCGCTCCGACTGGGGTACCAGCGGAAACCAAGGCTCTGTCTCTGTCTTCACCCGCTCCGGGACGACCTGGTCGCTGCAGGCACAGCTCACGGCCAGCGACGGTGCGGCGAACGACGATTTCGGTCGCTCCGTTGGTCTCTCCGGCGACTTCGCGATCATCGGCGCGCCCACGGACGATGTCGGCGCCAACGGCGATCAGGGCACGGCGTGGGTCTTCTCCCGTGTCGGCAGCTTCTGGATCGGACCCGACTTGCAGTTGCTGGCGTCCGGTGGCGCGGCCAACGACAACTTTGGCCATTCCGTCGCCCTCTCGGGAGACACGGCGCTGGTGGGGGCATACCAAGACGATGTCGGCGCCAATAGCAACCAGGGCTTGGCCTATGTCTTCGTCCGCTTGGGCACGACCTGGACCCAGCAGGCCCATTTGACGGCCATGGACGGCGCGGCGGGCGATCTCTTCGGCGGCTCCGTTGCGCTCTCCGGCGACACGGCGCTGGTGGGGGCATACCAAGACGATGTCGGCGCCAATAGCAACCAAGGCTCGGCCTACGTCTTCACGCGTTCAGGCAGCACGTGGACCCAGCAGGCTCAGTTGTTGGCCACAGGTGGCGCGGCCAACGACAGCTTCGGTCATTCCGTCGCCCTCTCGGGAGACACGGCGCTGGTGGGGGCAAACGGCGACGGCGTTGGCGCAAACAGCAACCAAGGCTCGGCCTTCATCTTCACCCGCTCGGGCAATACGTGGACCCAGCAGGCCCAGTTGGCGGCCACCGGCGGTGCGGCGAACGATCAGTTCGGCGGCTGCGTCGCGCTCTCGGGCGATACAGCGCTGGTGGGGGCGTTTTACGACGACGTCGGCGCCAACCCCGACCAGGGCTCGGCGTACGTCTTCACGCGCTCAGGCAGCACGTGGACCCAGCAGGCCCGGCTGACGGCTTTCGACGGCGCGACGAGCGATCAGTTCGGCGCCTCCGTCGCGCTCTCGGGCGACACGGCGCTGGTGGGGGCAAACGGCGACGGCGTTGGGGCCAACATTGCTCAAGGCTCGGCGTATGTCTTCACCCGCTCGGGCACGACTTGGACCCAGCAGGCGCAGTTGACGGCCGCCGATGGCGCGGCGATCGACCAGTTCGGCGCCTCCGTCGCGCTCTCGGGCGACACGGCGCTGGTGGGGGCGTACTTACACGACGTCGGCGGCAACACTGATCAGGGCTCGGCGTATGTCTTCACCCTGCCCGCCGCCGACTTCTCGCTGGCGCAGAACGACGTCACAGGCGTGTCGTATCCGACACTCTCCGCGGCGTTGACAGCGGCCACCAACTGGCAGCAGATCACGGGCACCGAGGCCGCGTGGCGCACCGCATCTTCGCTCGACACCGCCGGCCGGCGACTGGTATTGCAGAGCGGTGGCGACATCCGAACCCCTTCCACCACCGCCGTCACGCTCGGCGGTTCTTCGACGCTCGGCACGCCCGCCGGCAACACCATCGAGATCTTCGGTGCGATGAGCGTGCCCGCCAATCAGTTCGCGGTCGTGGCGTCTGACTGGTTCCGCCTCGGTTCCAGTGGGAGCCTGCGGCTCTTTCAGAACGCGGCGCTGACCTTCGATACGCCTATGGTGCGGCTTGAAGGCACGGTTCAGCTCGACTCTCGCTCGTCGCTTGACCTCCGCGGCAAGGGGGACGCGTTTGCCAACCTGACGGCGGCGGCGTTCGCGGACATCTCCGCCACCGGCACGCTCACCAACCACGCCGCGTGGTCGCTAACCAGCGCATCGGTCGGCGCGCCAGTGTTCGCCAACAGCGAATCACTCAGCAGCTGGGGCACCTCGGGCATCTTTGGCGACTTCCTCAACGAGGCCGGCGCCACCACGACCATCGTCAGCGGCCGCCTGTTCGTTGTGGGCTCGCTCACCAACAACGGCACGATCGTGGGGACCCTGTGCTCGAACTGTCTTTCCACGCCGCCGAATCTGGATGTGGGTGGCGATCTCACCCTCGGCCCGTCCGCCAACCTCAACATGCCGTTCACCGACTCGCTGGTGTACGTGGCCGGCGACTTCAATAACGCGATCAACGCCAACACCCGCTACGACCTGAGCCTGGCCACGCTGCAACTGGAAGGCACCGGCACCGAGCAGACGCTGGAAGTGATGTCAGCGGACATCGGCGCCAGTGACTCGGGCCTCGATCGGACCATCGCCGGGCACTATCCCATCGGCACGCTGCGGATCGGTCCGTCGCCCTCCACCGCGCGGCTCGTCGATGCGCACGACAACGACAACCTCGGTCAGGGCTCGTGCGAGGCGATCTATGTCGACACCCTGCGCATTGAGGCTGGCTCTCGCTTGATCAACACTTCGTGCAAGGTTTATTACCGCACACTCATCAACAACGGCGTGGTGGACGTGCCAGCCAACCTCGTTCTCATCGTCACAGAGCCAGTCTGCGACTCCATCGACTTCAACAACGACACATCTTTCTTCGATCCCACCGACATCGAAGCGTTCCTGAGCGTCTTCAGCGAAGGCCCCTGCATCCCCGAAACCGCAACCTGCAACGACATCGACTTCAACAACGACGGCGCTCTTTTCGACCCCTGCGACATCGACTCCTTCCTGCTC
>JALHOJ010000075.1 GCA_022843045.1 Phycisphaerales bacterium | reverse complement strand
CAAATCGTGGACCTTCAGGAAGTGCCACGATTCCCGAGAGATACGCGCAGTGGGCGAAAGGCCCAGACCGTTAACGAGAAAAGGCCTCTTTACGAGGCCTTTCTCAGAACTCCCCGTGTAGGACTCGAACCTACAACCTACCGGTTAACAGCCGGTCGCTCTACCATTGAGCTAACAGGGACCGAACTTTTCGTCCCCGGACCTTCGCCCGGGCCTAAAAGATACGCCGCTCGCGCTATCGGTCAAGTCGCCCCGGAACATGATGCAACCTTGCCTAGTTGGCCGCGCCGCGACCAGGTAATCCGTCGGCGTATTCGCTTCAATCCGACTCTTTGGCCCCGCGAAATTCGCCCAATCGGTGCTCCATCAAAGCCGTCTCGCGGCTGTCCCGCGTTGCTTCACGCTCCGCGGCTTCGGCCCAACATCCTCACCGCAACAAGTTGTACTTGAAAATGCACCACAAAGCCCACGCCCCATCTCGCCATCCGATCTTCTTCCCCTCCTCATACGTGCGCCCGCTGTACGACACCCCAACCTCATACACCCGGCACCTCAGCCTCGCGATTTTCGCCGTAATCTCCGGCTCAAACCCGAATCGATCCTCCTCCAGCGTGATCCGCCGCAGCACATCCGCGCGAAACACCTTGTAGCACACTTCCATGTCCGTCAGGTTCAGATTGGTCATCACGTTCGACGCGAGCGTCAGCAGCTTGTTGCCCACGCTGTGCCAGAAGTACAGCACGCGGTGCGTCTCCCCGCCTGCGAATCGCGAGCCAAACACCACATCCGCCCGCCCATCCAGAATCGGCTGAATCAGCTTCGGATATTCCGCCGGGTCATACTCCAGGTCCGCGTCCTGCACGAGAACGATGTCCCCAGTCGCGGCCTCAAATCCCGTGCGGAGCGCCCGCCCCTTCCCCATGTTGAACTGATGCTCGCGCACCACAATCCCCGCCTGCCCCGCCAGCGACTTGAGCTTATCGCGCGTGCCATCTGTCGAGCGATCATCCACGATCACGATCTCGCGCTCCACGGGCAACGCGACCGCCTGCACCCGGCGCACCAACTCCAGGATCGTGCGATCCTCGTTGAACACCGGAATGACGATCGACAGCTTCATGCAGTCTGTTCACGCAGTCAACGCCAGCACCGCCGCACCTCTCTGGCCGAGGATGCAACGCAGCCAAACCCGTGGGAACAAGGGAGTGTCGGCACGAGAAGCCCAAACAGGCCAAACAAATCGCTCACACACGACGTCTCCAACTCGCTGCCAAGGCCCACCACAGCGTCCTGGTGAACTAGCCATCATACCGCACCCCGCCTATCATCTTGGCCCGGCACGGTTTCCCCCCGTCCCGGCCTTTGGAACCAGCCATGAAGAGCGATATTCATCCCAAGTATTACCCGAACTGCAAGGTTTACCACAACGGCCAGGTCGTCATGACCGTTGGCGCGAGCGTCCCTGAGATGCACGTCGAAGTGTGGTCGGGCTCGCACCCGTTCTTCACCGGCAAGCAGACCTTCGTCGACGCAGCCGGCCGCGTTGAGAAGTTCCAGAAGAAGTACTCGGGCAACTACTTCACGCCCAAGGGCGGGAAGAAGGACGAAGCGGCGAAGGCCTGAGCGTCGTTCCGCCGGTCTCTCCGGCAGCATCAAGCACGCATCCATGTCAGCGCTCGCGGCGAGAGCCCCGAGCGTTTTTTCATGCGCTAACGCGTTGACCTGCCGGCAATGCAGCAAGCGTCGTGTGGCGTCGGACGGGTGTACCGTGTGGGGTGCCACTGACGTCTTTGCAAGCTGCGCTCCTTCACCATCTGAGTCCGCTCCGGGAACGGATGGTTGCGGAACTCGCCCAGGATGTGGCGATTCCGACTGGGATGAGGCACGCGGCGGGGCTGGAGCGATACGCGAGTGTGATGCGAGAGCGGTTCACTCGGCTGGGGGCGACATGGGAAGTGGTCGCGGGTGATCCCGCGCCCGGGTGGTTACGGGAGGGGCCGGCACAGGCGGTGGTCGCACCTCCGATGTATGTAGCGAGGAAGACGCACCCGCGGCCAGCAGCGAAGATACTGCTGTGCGGGCACATTGACACGGTGCATGACCCCGCGGGTTCGTTTCGCGAGTTGACCATCGCGGCGGATGGTCGCATGGCGACCGGGCCTGGCTGCGCGGACATGAAGGGTGGATTGCTCGTCGCGTTGTTTGCGCTGGAAGCGCTGGCAGCGTGCGGGGTGACAGTGGAGTGGACGTTTGCGGTGATTTCCGATGAGGAAACCGGCACGTTTCACGCAGATCAGGCCCTGCGGGCATTGGCGCAGCGGTGCGTGGGCGAGGGATATCAGGCGGGTCTGGTGTTTGAGCCTGCGCTGCCGGATGGATCGCTGGTGGTGGAGCGACCTGGGAGCGGGCAGTTCATGATCGAATGCGCGGGGCGGGCGGCGCATGTGGGGCGGGACTTCACCAAGGGAATATCGGCGGTGCAGGCGCTGGCGGAAGCGATCGGGAGCGCGGGGCAGATCGCGGATCCGGCCCAGGGGCTCATCTTGAGCATCGGGCCTCTGGAGGGCGGGCAGGCCACGAATATCGTGCCCGATCGTGCGCGAGCGTGGGGGAATGTGCGGTGTTTTTCGCCCGGAGCGCAGGCACACGCGACGGAGCGGCTGCGGGGGCTGGAGCGCAATCACCACACGCTGCCCAGCACGCGGGTGGAGCTGCTGTTCAATCGACCTGCAAAGCCAATGACGGCAGGGGTGGAACGGCTGGCGATGTTGGCGCGAGAGTGTCAGGGCATGCTGCATGCGCACGCGGGGGCGAAGTCGGGCGAGCTTGCATTTGCGAAGACGGGCGGAGTCTGCGATGGGAACAACATCCAGGCGGCAACGGACAACCGCCTCGCGGTGATCGACACGCTGGGCGTGCGCGGGGGCGGGCTTCACACGCTCGATGAGTGGGTGGAACTCGACAGTCTGGTGGAACGGGCACAGTTGACAGCGTTGCTCATCGAACGCATCGCGGCGGGCGGGCTGGAGGGGAGCGCAACGTGACGGCGATCTGGGCCATCGCGATGAAGGACATGAAGCTGCTGCTGCGGGATCGCGGCAACTTTTTCTTCACGTTCATCTTTCCGGTGTTGTTCGCGGTCTTCTTTGGGGTGATTTTCAGCGGGGCGGGGGGCGGATCTTCGGGTGGGATGCAGGTGGCTGTGTGGAATGAGGATGGCGGGCCGGCGTCGAACACGCTGGTGGCTGGTCTCGAAAGCGATGACGTGCTGAAGGTGCATCTGCCCGCGACGCGCGAGGCGGGGGAGACGCTGCTGCGCAAGGGCACGGTGTCGGCACTGGTGGTGATTCCCAAGGGCTTTGAGGCTCAGTCACGCGGGCTGTTCATGGGGCAGGCGATGGAGCTGGAGACGTACGTGGATCCGGCCCAGCGGGCAGCGGCAGGCATGTTGCAAGGGAAGCTGACCGAGAAGGCGTTTCAGGTCATTCAACGCACGTTCATGGATGGCGATGCACTGAAGGAGACGGTGGCGAAGAGCCGGGCGGCGATGGAGGCGGACAAGTCGCTGGCGGGGCCGCAACGGATGGCGCTCTCGATGATGATGTCCGCCGCGGAAGCGATGCAGTCTTCGGGCGTGCTGTCGCCGCAGGCGAACGCGGACGGAGCCGGGCAGGCGGGTGTCGCGGCGCGGGGATTCAATCCGGTGTCGGTAACGATCAAGGAATTGTCGCAGGACCGGGACGGAAAGCCGCGGTCTTCGTTTGAGATCTCGTTGGGGCAGGGAGTGGTGTGGGGACTGATGGGGTGTGTCACGGCGTTCGCGTTTGCGCTGGTCAGTGAGAAGACGGGTGGGACGATGCGGCGGCTGAGCGTCGCGCCGATCGGGCCGCATGCGATATTGCTGGGGAAGGCGTTGGCGTGCGCGATCGCGTGCGTGTTCGTGCAGTTGCTGCTGCTGGCGGTGATGATGGCGCTGGGCGTGCGGGTGGATCGGCCGCATGTGATGGCGTTGGTGATGCTCGTGAACGCGGTCGGGTTCACGGGGCTGATGATGCTGATCGCGGGGCTTTCGACCACCGAAGGCGGCGCGTCGGGCATGGGACGAGGGCTGATACTCGTGCTAGCGATGATCGGCGGCGGAACGGTGCCGCTGTTCTTCCTGCCCAAGTGGGTTCAGACGGCGGCGAGCGTAAGTCCCTTCAAGTGGAGCACGCTTGCGATCGAGGGTGCGACGTGGCGGGCACTCACGATGGGCGAATTGCTGCTGCCCTTGGGTATTCTGCTTGCGATGGCGTTGGCTGGGTTTTGGTTTGGGCTGACGGGGCTGCGGCGGATGCTGAGGGCGTGATGCGGATCGCGGGTGCCATGCTGATTGCGTGCTGCGTGCTGCAAGGATGCACGAGGCCAGTGGCCGCGCCCGCGACGGAACACGAGGGGGCGTCGCCCGCGACCGCTGCGAGTGTGTCTTCGCCCGTGTTCCCGATTGGGGCTGACATTTTCTATCCCGCGGGTCCGGGCGAGCGGTTTGCGACGCTTGATCGCTCGGGCACGCTTGCACGAGAGCGGCGGAGTCGTTCAACGGTTGGCGACCTGGGTACGTGGACGGTCACGATTGATGAAGGCCCGATGAAAGACGGAGGCGGGGATTATGCGCTCCACACTCGCCTGACGTTGTCGAGTGACGAGCGGGGCATACTGCTGCACGAGTTGTACAACGCGAAGCGCGACAGCACAGCGGTGTTCTCGCCCGCGCTGCGGCTAATGCCGGCCGAGATCAGACTCGACGCACCCCAGCATGCGAGCAGCGCGAGCGTTCGCATCGTGGAGGGCGACCCGAAGCGACCCACGATTCGCACCGGTAAGGCAACGGCGACGATGTCACTCGCGGCAGGGGCGAACGAGGCGGTCGCTTCGACGCGGCTGCGCATGACGACGGGACCGGCGATCATTGATCGCGTGGCGGTGTTGCACTTGGTGTGGCGAGACCAATGGACCGTCGCTCGCGAGGATCGCGAGTTTGCCGTGCGCGTTGGGCCGATTGCGATCGAGAGTGATTCGCTGGTGGCGACGCCGGAGTGACGGCGGTTCTGGCTGGGGCGAGGCCGGATTACTCCGCGGCCTTGGGCTTGGCGAGGATTTCGCTCATCACAAAGGCCCTGCGGACGTCTTCACGGGTTGCGTCGGGGCCCAGCAGGCCCACGAGCGCGGAGCGGGGGCCTAGGGCGCGAGCCGCGCGGGTGGCGGTGGAAGTCGGCGTGTCAGATTGAAGCTTGCCGGCTTGGCCGTAGGCGGATGCGCCCAGTTCCGCGGAGCCGTAGGCGGCCCGCATCATGGCGTCGGAGTCGGCCGTGGCGGCTTCGCGGGCTTCGCGGTTCGTAGTCGCGATAGTGGACTCGCCAGACTTCTGGACGCGGGCGGGTTGCTTTTGCTTCTTGGGGCGCTGGGAGGCGCGTTGGGGTTGCTGGGTTTTCTGGCTGGAAGATTGCGCGGCGGGAGTTTCTTCGGGGACCTCGATGACGATGCCGCCTGGGAGGCGGATCTGGCGCATCCGCGCACCGTTGGATGCGACCGGTCCGGGCGCCGAGCGGGAGGCGGGCGCGGGCATCTGGGGCGTGGCGGCTTCCCGTCGCTGGATGGGTTCAACGCGGACTGGTTGGAGGACGCGAGCGGTGTCGTTGGCTCGGCCGGTTCGGAGGTGTTCGATGCGCTCTTGTTCGGCCCGGACCCGGGCGGCGCGGAGTGCGCGGGCCTTCTGGACATTGCCCCAGATCTTGCCGAGCACGGGCAGGACGAAAATGCCAACCACCACGAGGAGTTGGAGGTTGCTGAGGAGCCAGTTGAGAATGGTCTGCAGACTCATGCGCGGTCCTTGGGGGACGGGGAGGGTAGCGGCGTTGCGGAGGTATCGGCGATTGGCCCGGATGATCCTTCGCTCGCTTGGTTTTCGCCCGCGATGAGGGCGAGGGCGCCTCCGGGCGTTTGGGCGAGGGCGAAGTCGACGCCGAAGACCGAACGCAGGCGCGGGGGCGTGAGGACGCCGGCGACCGGGCCTTGGGCCGCGATGCGGCCGTCGCACGCGAGCAGCATCGCGCCGTCCGCGGTGCGGAGGGCAAGGGAGAGGTCGTGCATAACGAGGACGACGGCGGCACCCCGAGCGGCAAGACTTCGCAGAAGCCAGACGGTGCGGACGGCGTGGTGGGGATCTTGGGCGCTGGTGGGTTCGTCGGCGAGGAGGGCTTTGCCCCAAAGGTCTTGGGTGGGGGATGCGGGCGCGCCGGCGTGAGCGGTGGGGAGGCAGAGGCGGACGAGGGCTCGCGCGAGGGCGGCGCGTTGTTGCTGGCCTGCCGAGAGGTGGGCGAAGGGTTTGCGGTCCACGACGCGCAGACCGACTTGATCGAGCGCGGCGTCGACGGCGGAGGTGGCGCGGGCTGGGTCGATGCCTTCGGGCAGGCCGAAGGCCACGACGTCTCGCACCGAGAATGCGAAGGCTACGGAAGGCACTTGCGGCACATACGCGACTCGATCGGCACGTTCGCGGGGGGACCAAGCGTGCATGGGCTTGTCGGCGAGGAGCGCCGAAGGATGTTCAACCAGTCCAGCCAGCACTTTGAGCAGCGTGGACTTGCCCGCGCCGTTGGGACCGGCAAGCACCAGCACGCGCCCGGGCGTCACGCCGAGGGTGACCCCACGAAGAACCGGCTCGCGGTCGTAGGCAAAGGTGCAATCGCGCACGTACAGCAGCGGTGCTGGCAGCAGCGATGCGTTCGAGTTGTTCGCGGCGTCGTCACGCACGCGGGCATTATGGCCCGCTTCCTGCTTGCTATCCTTGCCGCCTATGTCGCACAAGACGATTGCACTCACTGGCAGCACTGGGTTTGTTGGGCGGAATCTGGTGCCCGCGTTGCTTGCGGCCGGGTATCACGTTCGGGCGCTGGCGCGGAGCCGGGAGAAGGCTCGCGAAGTGCTGCCCAATGACACGCGGGTCACGGTGATTCTGGGCGATGGGGCAAACCCGGCGGATGCTCGCGAGTTGCTGCGGGGCGCGGACGCGTGCATCAACCTCGTGGGCATCATCCGCGAGGATCGTCGCAAGGGGCAGACGTTTCAGCGGTGCCATGTCGACGTGACGCGCGTGCTGGTCTCTGCGTGTGAAGAACTGGGCGTCTCGCGATTCCTGCAGATGTCCGCGATGAGCGTGAGCGATGTGGGCGTGAGCGCGTATCAACTGAGCAAGTGGGACGGCGAAGCGGCCGTGCGGTTCTCGTCGCTCAAGTGGACGATCCTGCGCCCGGGTCTGATTCATGGGCCCGACGGAGAGTTCACGCAGATGGCCCAGCAGTGGGTCAAAGGCGAGGCCGCTCCTTTCTTCTTCCTTCCCTACTTCACGGGCGGCAAGCCCGACGCTCGAGTGCCCCTGGGTGGAGTCAATCCCAAGGACCCGATGGTCGCGCCGATCGCAGTCGAGGATGTGTGCGCGGCGTTCGTCGCAGCGATTGACAATCAGAACTCGCAAGGCGAGGTGTACAACCTCTGCGGGCCGGACGTGATGTCGTGGCCCGTGTTCTTGCGCGCGATTCGCGACAACACGCCTGGGGCGCACAAGTTCTCACCCTTTGGCATTCCCAGCGAACCCGTTGCGCTGATGGCGAAGGCAGCGGAGTTGGTGGGGTTGGGCGGGCTTCTGCCGTTTGATGAGGGGATGGCCCGAATGGGGGCGCAGGACAGCACCGCGGACACGACGAAGGCAAATCGTGACCTGGGCTTCAAGCCTCGTCCGTTTGTGTCGTCGTATGCGAAGTATGCGGCCGCACTCGCCCACTAGGCGGCTTCAGTGGCCCGAAGGCGGGATGGGCGTCGCACGCCCGTACGCACTCGACGCGCGAGGCGGCGTCGGATTCGCACCGGCGTTGACGCCTGGCACAGTGCGCTCGGCACCGATGCGGTCGGGCACCTTGGTGGTCGCGGCCTGAGCATGGCTCGGGGCGGGTTCTTCCGGCGCGGTGCGAGTGGTGCGCAACTGATCGATGTTGCGGTCAAGCTTGCCGAGGATGTTGCGGACTTGTTGGAATGCTTTTTCAGACGGCCCCATAACGCACCTCCATATGACGCATTGAGGCCATCGACGCGAAAACCGCGCGGGTTCTTCGCCCCCTGCCCGGCAACCGAGGTTTTCGCCTGTTGGTGCGGGTCGTGCCGTCTAGGTAAGCACAGGTTGCGCCGAGAGACATCCATTCGGGCACGGGAGGCCACACGGCGAGGCTTCGTACCATGAACCATGGCCAACGCTTCCGACCCTCACATGGCCTCGACGATTGTCTCGACGGTGCAGGGGCTGACGGCTCCGCCCGCCATCACGGTCCCGGTGCCGGCCAAGCCTCAGACCCCGTTCACGCCCAGCGAGACCGAGGCGTTTCGCGAGGTCTTCTGGCAGAACGTCATTCGCGAGATGCTGGTTTCGCTGATTGTCGCGCAGAATGAGGCGAAGGCGGAGCCTACCACGCCGAGTGTTCCGCAGGCCGAAGACGCCCAGCCGATGAGCGACGGGCGGATCGGAATTGTCACGAATCAGGGGCAGCGGATTCCGATTGCGCGCGTGTTTCCTGTCTTCGCGGCGACTTTTGACCAGAACCCACGAATGATCCAGCTCTCGGATGCGCTGCAATGCACGGTGTTTCAGATTGAAACGCCTAGTGGTGAGGTATACACCCTGCCTTTGCATGAAATTCGGGGTATGCACGCCGTGAGCGAGCACACGATGGAGCAAATGGCGCAGAAAGCTCGCAAGCAGCGCCCCCGCAAAGCGGCGGAAGAGGCCGAGCCTTTTGGATTTGCGGCGTTTACGAGCATCGCTCGGTCGTCGGGCGCGTCGCAGAGGCCGGAGGAGTCTGGGCCCTCCGGGGCGGACTGAACGGGCGTTTGCACGACCATTGGTGAACTCGATGGCGCGGCATCGACCAAACGTTGAGCGGCCTCCGCCGGTGTGAATTTCTTCCGCTTTCCGCCCAGTTGGTGCATCGGACTGCTGATATCCCCGTATGCATGAGGGCAACCGCCTTGAGCCGCCGGCATCCAATTCGCAAATCTGATGCGCACACTCATTGCCATTCCTGCGTTCAACGAAGCCGCGACCATTGCGGATGTGCTCGCCGCGACGCTTGCCCAAGGGCACGATGTTCTGGTGATCGATGATGGTTCGACGGATCGCACCCCCCACATACTGCCCGAGTTCCCGATTGAGTTTGTGCGCCATGCACGCAATCGCGGCTATGGGAGCAGTCTTCGCGACGCCTTTATGTTCGCGATTGACCGGCGGTATGACTGGCTGATCACGATGGACTGCGACTGGCAGCATGAGCCAGGGGCGATTCCTGAGTTTCTGGCCGCGGCTGAGGAATCTGGCGCGGACATCGTGAGCGGCTCGAGATACATGGGCGCGTCGCATGCGACCAACCTGCCCGCGCCGGTCGATCGCCAACGGATCAACCGCATCATCACAAAGGAAGTGAATGATCGACTCGGGCCGGTGCTCTCCACGACGCTGACGGACGCTTTCTGCGGGTTCAAGGCGTACCGCGTGCGGGTCCTGCGCACCCTCTCCCTGACGATTCCCGGCTACGCGTTCCCGATGCAGTTTTGGGTGCAGGCGGCGGCGAATCGGCTGTCCATCGTCGAGCATCCGGTCGCGCTCATCTACAACGATCTGACCCGCACGTTCGGCAGCGGGCTGGACGATCCTTCGAAGCGTCTGGCCCACTATCGCGCGGTCTTTGAGCGCGAGATCTTTCTCCAGCGGGCCAAGTTGCCCGAGCATGTAGTCGCCAACGTCGCGGGCGGGGTGGGTGTCAACTGCCATCCCGTGCCCACGCTCCTCGAAAGTGTCCGGACCATCGACAGCCGACCCAGCCACACTCCCGCCGCAGCAGGTTCCTCCTCCGCCTCGCCCGCGAGTACGCTCCTGCAATGACCGCGTCCGCGTCAGCCCCTGGCCCACAGTTCACGAACGCAGCTGAAGCCTCGCGGCCTGAGGTGCTGGTGCGAAGCGTCCCTGCGGTCGTCGAGCACGCAACGGACGCACTTGTAACCAGCACACGCGCTGCGCTGGCGCTGCCTACTGATCGTGCGATCGTCATGTCAGGGCATCAGGCTGACTTGTGGCATTGTGGCATCCTCGCGAAGTGGTTTGCGATGCATCCCATCGCTTCACGGGCCTCTGCGCATGCGGCGTGGATCGTGGTAGACCATGACACAAATGACCCGACTAGCATCGCATATCCATCCCGGGGGGAGCAAGGCCCGGTCCGTGCCGCTTGGAAGTGGGGCGGCGAGGGTGCCGTTGGCGAGAGCCTGCTTCCGACTCGGCTGCGAGCGTCGCGGACTTTGACGAACGTGCCCTCGGCCGAACTGTTCTGGTCACCAACCGTGCACGATGCGATGGAGCGCGCGCACACCGCGCTTCATGCGTCCGCCAACGCGACCGATCTTGCCGAGCAGTTGACGCGTGCGGGCTCGCAGTTGCTTGCTCCTGTGACGCGAGCGACGCCGTCGATTGTGATGGCACGGCGCATTGCGGCAACACCGGTCTTTCGGTCGCTGGTCCGCACGATGCTCAAGGACCCCGTTGCGTGCGTGGAGGCGTATAACGCCGCCGCCGTTAGTTTTCCCAAGGCTGGAATTCGATCGCTGGAATGCAAAGCGGATCGGGTGGAGTTGCCGCTCTGGTCGATCCAGCGTTCACGCCGGCCTCTGTTCGCGGCGGATCGAGATTGTTCAGGGCAGGACCTGGGACCGGAAGACTCGCTCGCCCCACGCGCGCTGATGCTCTCGGCGGTGCTGCGGCTCGCGGTGTGCGACTTGTTCATTCACGGCATGGGCGGGGGCGAGTACGACAAAGTGACCGACGCGTGGCTTTCGGGTTGGCTGACGGAGAGTTCACGGGGGCGAACCGCGGCTGATCCAGAATTGCGATCGCTGCTTGATCAACGTTTGAGCCGCGGCGCGGCGGTGATGGCGCCAAGCATGGTTGTCTCCGCCACGGTGCGGCTGGCGTTTCCGGAAGTGGTGGTGCCGACGCCAGAGGAGATTGATCGGACGATCTGGCTCGCGCACGCCGGGCGGCATCGGTTGCTGGGCGAGCCCGACGCTTCGCTTGGCGCTGCTCGAAAGCGAGCACTCGTGGCCGCAGTGGATGCTGCGCGGCGAGACAGCGCGGGAGTTCTCAAGCCGCGACGAGAGCGTCGCGCGGCGTTGGCGGCATACCGCGAACTGCATGCGGCGCTCGCGGCCTCTCGTGCGGAACACGCGTCGGCGCTCGCGGAACTGGATCGCAACGCGGCGGCGGCTCGCGCGGCTCGCGGGATTGCCTCGATCGTGCATGATCGCACGTGGTCGTTTGCGCTGCACTCGAAGGAGGCACTCGAGGGGCTGCGGAATGCAGTGGAGGCGGCGCTGTGATATTGCGGGCGTGCATTTTCGCGGTGCTTGCGGCGTGCGTCGCTGTAGCAGCGTCGTGCTCAAGAGAACCCGCTTCTTCCGCAGGAACGACGGGTGCTTCTGACACCGATGCACCCCGGATCGCGGCGCTGAGTCCGGCGGTTGCAATCATGCTGCGGGACCTTGGACACGCGGACGACATCGTGGCCCGCCATGCGTATGACTATGTGTTGCCGGCTGAGATTCCAGCCGCAGGAGATCAGGCTGGGATTGACTATGAGGCGCTGATTCGAGCCGCGCCGACGCATGTGTTCACGCAGTGGGGGGCGCGAGAGGTGCCGGGGCGACTCACGGAGTTGGCGACGCAGCGGGGGTGGACGCTGCGGGACGTGAACCCGTTGTCGCTGGAGGACATTGCGGAGGCGACGCTCACGTTGGATGGGGCCCTGCATGGAGAGCCACGTGGGATGGCGAATGAGCTCGCGGCAAGCGTGCGAGCGCTCGCCGCATTGCCAGCATCTTCGTCGGGCAATCCGCTCCGCGTGTTGCTGCTGGTGGGATTGTCGCCCGCGACGGCGCTGGGGCCTGGGTCGTGTCATCACGAAATGTTGCTGAGCGCTGGCGCACGCGCGGCGGTGGAGCAGGGATTGGCGTTTCAGGATCTGACCAACGAGGACCTGGTGAGGCTCGCGCCGGATGCGATCATCTGGTTTCGTCCCAGATCGCCTCGGACGATGAACCCGACTGGCGAGTCGGGGGGGCGCGAGGGCAATGCGGGGGCGGCCGATCCGTGGGAGCCGGTGCGTGGGCTGCGGCTTGGGGCGGTAGAGGGCGGACGGGTTGCGATCATCGACGATCCGCTTGGGCTGATGCCCAGCACCGCAATGATCGGCGTGGGCAAGCGGATGCGGGAGTTGGTGGAGGGGTGGGGCACTGTGGAGCGGAAGCTTGGGGAGCGATGACTGATGACTGATGAGTAGCCAGCGCTGAGTTGGGCGTGGCTTGCGTTCGCTTATCACTCATCACTCCGCACTCGTCGCTTGCCGCACCGCACGATCTCGACGTGGTTCTCGCGGTTGAGCGTCGTACTATCGCCCCGCCATGGCTCACGACGCTTCGCACTTGCCCGTTCAGGATCCCGTTGCTTTGCTTCGTGAGCGGTTTGTCGCCGCGATTGACGCGGCGTTTCCGACGCTGCGGGCTGAGGGTGTCGCGATTGACCCGATGATCGTGGCGAGCAAGCAGGCGGAACTGGCGGACTATCAATCCAACGCAGCGATGGGGTTGGCCAAGCGGGTGGGGAAGCCGCCTCGCGAGGTGGCGGGGGCGATTCTCGCGAAGTTGCAGTTGGACGATGTGTGCGAGCCGGTGACGGCGGCGAACATCGCGGGGCCGGGGTTCGTCAATGTGCGGCTGCGCAAGGATGCGATTGCGAACGCGCTGATGTCGATGGACGCGCCGTCGTTGGGCGTGGCGCTGTCGGGCGAACCGCACACGATTGTCGTGGACTTGATGGGCGTGAATCTCGCGAAGCAGATGCACGTTGGGCACTTGCGCAGCCCGGTGATCGGCGATGCGATTGCGCGGCTGTTTGAGCGGGTGGGCCACAAGGTGATTCGCCAGAACCATGTGGGCGACTGGGGACTGAACATCGCGATGACGACTGCGCGGGTGATGCGGCTCGCGAGCGAAGGCACGCTCTCGATCGACAGGATCACGCTCGATGACCTCGACAAGGCGTACGCGGCGGCCCAGGCGGAGTGTCAGCGCGACATGGCCGGTCTGGCGGCGGCGCGGCAGTGGCACATGGGGCCGAAGGTGATCGCGGAGCTTGAGGCGCAGGTGGACGGGGCGACCAACGCGTTTCTGGAGGCTCGCAAGACGCTGGTGGCGCTGCAGGCGAAAGAGCCCGCGACGTATGCAGTGTGGAAGAAGATCTATGAAGTCACGATGCGGACATGCATCGAAGTGTGCCAGTTGCTCGATGTGAAGGTGACCGACGCGGACAGCGCGGGGGAGAGCAGCTACGCGGATGAACTTGCGCCGATGGTGGATGATCTGATCTCGCGCGGGATCGCAGTGCAGGATCAGGGGGCGCTGATCGTGCGACTGGATGGCTCGGGGCTGGCGATTCCAACGGGCGAGGAGTCGATCAAGGAGCCGTGCCTGATTCGCAAGACCGACGGCGGGTATCTGTACGCTACCACCGACGTCTGCGCGGTGCGCCGCCGGGTGCAGAAGCTCCACGCCCATCGCGGCGTCTACGTCATCGATGCTCGCCAGAACCTGCACATGCGTCAGGTCTTTCTCACCAGCAAACTCGCGGGCTACGCGACGCATCCCAAGACGGGCAAGTTCGCACAGCTTGAGCACGCCGCGTTTGGCAGCGTCCTGGGCGAGGACGGGCGGCCGTTCAAGACGCGGTCGGGGGACACGGTGAAGTTGGCCGACCTCCTGCGCGAGACGTTTGAGCGGGCTCGGCAGGCGGTGCAGTCCAAGTGCGATGAACGGAACGTCACGCTCTCGCCGCAGGAACTCGAACACACGAGCCGATGCGTCGGGATCGCCGCGCTCAAGTATGCGGACTTGTCGACGGACAAGGCGAAGGACTACCTGTTCAGCTTCAACCGCATGCTTGCGTTTGAAGGGGATACGGGGCCGTACCTGCTGTATGCGGTGGTGCGGATCAAGAACATCTTCAGGAAGGCCGCGGAAACAGGCGTTCTGGCTGGCGAGGGCTCCTCGTGGAAGCAGGGGCCGATTGGGGTGAATGCGCCGGCGGAAAAGACCCTTGCGCTCGCGTTGCTGCGGTACCCGGGGGTGCTGCAGAGCGTGGGTGCAACGCTGGACCTCCATCGCTTGTGCCAGTATCTGTTTGAGGTCGCGGGGTGCTTCGCGAGCTTCTATGACCAGTGCCCGGTATTGAATGCCGACGATGCAGCGGTGCGAGCGAGCCGGTTGCGGTTGTGCGATCTGACGCGGCGGGTTGTGGAGGACGGGCTGGGGACGCTGGGGATCACGGCACCGGAACGGATGTGAGCAGCATCGAACGCAGGAAGTGCCCCGGCGTTCACGCTTCGGGTTCGTACACTCTGATATGACCCCGCTCCCCTTCGAAACCCATTCCGATGGCATCCTCGTTCTGAAACTCGAACAGCCCGGCAAGCCCGTTGTCGTATTGGATGAAGAACTGATCCGCCGACTCGACGCGACGCTCGATGCGCTCCCTCGGAACATCGTCGGTCTGGTCCTCGCTTCTGCGAGCGAGCGAGTGTTTGTCGCGGGTGCGGACCTCAATGCGATCCAAGCCCTCTCCGACGATCAACTCCATCGCTACCTCGCGTACGCGTCGAGCGTGTATGCCAAGCTCAGCCAGTTGCCATATCCAACCGCCGCCGCGATCAACGGCGCGGCCCTGGGCGGCGGACTCGAACTGGCGATGCACTGTGACGGCCTGATCGGCGCGCCTGGCGTCAAGCCGTATCCGGTCGGCCTCCCCGAAGCTGGCCTTGGCATCTGCCCGGGTTGGGGCGGGACGTGTCTGCTGCCCGCTCGCATCGACGCGACCGATGCGATACGGCGCACGGCGGCTGGCAAGACGTTGATGTTCGACGAAGCAGTGGCAGCCGGACTCTTTGACGTCGTCGTTGCCGACCAGGCATCGCTGCTTGGCGCAGCCAAGCTCTGGGTTTCGAGCACAGCCCGCGAGCCGCGCATCGAACGCGACGGGGCCCCATCGCGGCACGCGGGGCGCGTGAAGTGGGCGGCAAACGCGGTGCGAGCATGCGATGCACTGCGCGGAGAACTTGCGGGTTCTCAGACCGGTGCCGCAGTGCTGGCATGCGTCGACGCCGGCCTGACCAAGGGCTGGAACGCCTGCCTGGACACTGAACAGCGGGAACTGGTCCGCCTTCGCCATACGCCCCAGGCTCGTGAAGCCATCGCGGCGTTCTTTGCGAAGAGCAAGAAGTAAGCGGCAACCGGCCAAGGACTCGAGGAAGCAAGGTATCGAGGTCTGCAGATCCTCGGGGCATCGGTGGATGATGCACCTCTGCTACTATTTCAGTCCCGATACCTTGCCGATTCGTGCCGTTCGCTCCTCGTTTCTTCGCAAGTTCACACCGCAGCACTTTCGCACCGCTTCTTCCTGAGAACTCCCATGGCAGACCTCAAAAACCTAAAAGGCATCTCCGAAGCAGACCGCAAGCTCATCGCCGAGGCCGAAGAATGGCTGGGCGCGGAGCCTACCAAGATGGGCCCGGCGAAGAACCTCTTCTGGGGCAACATCAAGGAAGAATTCTACTTCCCATACCCAACCACGCAGGACTCGCGCGAGACGTCAGAACTCGATCAGTTGCTCGCGCGTCTCGATGAGTACCTCCGCACCGAGCACCCCGCCATCGAGATCGACCAGAATCAGGAAATCCCGCGCTGGGTTATCGACAAGCTCTTCAGCCTGGGCGTGCTGGGCATGACGATCCCCAAGGAATTCGGCGGCTTGGGGATGGGCATCACCAGCTATAACCGCGTCCTCGAACGCATCGGCATGAGCTGCGGCAGCACCGCGGTGCTCGTCTCTGCCCATCAGTCCATCGGCTGCAAGGCCGTCATGCTCTTTGGCAACGACGCCCAGAAGAAGGAATGGCTGCCCCACCTCGCCAAGGACTGGGTCAGCGCGTTCTGTCTCAGCGAGCCCAACGTCGGCTGCGACGCGGGCGGCCAGGAAACCAACTTCACCATCAGCAGCGACGGCACCCACTACATCCTCAACGGCGAGAAGAAGTGGGCCACCAGCGGCGCGATCTCCGGCCTCTTCACCGTCATGGCCCGCGAAGTCCGCCCCGACGGCAAGGGCAAGATCAGCGCCCTCGTCTGCCACCCCTGGATGGAAGGCGTCGAGATCTTCCAGAAGAACCGCAGCAAGATGAGCATCCGCGGCACCTGGCAGGCCCGCATCCGCTTCCACAACGTCAAGGTCCCCAAGAGCAACCTGCTGGGCCAGGAAGGTCGCGGACTTCAGATCGCGCTTTCCTGCCTGAACTACGGCCGCTGCACCCTCTCCGCCGGCATGCTGGGCGGGGCCCGAACCGTGATGGACCAGTCCATCAAGTGGGGCCAGACGCGGTATCAGTTCGGCAAGCCTCTCGCGGCTCAGGAACTTGTGCGTCAGTTGATCGCCAAGCAGGCCGCGCTCTGTTACGCGATGGACGCGATCCTCTACATGACCACCGGCATGCTCGACCGCAAGGACGAGGACCACCAGGTCGAAACCGCCATGTGCAAGGTGCTGTGCAGCGAACTGGGTTGGCGCAGCGTCAACGCGGGCGTGCAGATCATGGGCGGCGAGTCCTACATGACCGAGAACGAGGTCGAACGCATCTTCCGCGACTCGCGCATCAATCTCATCGTCGAAGGCGCCAACGAAGTCATGCAGTCCTACATCTTCGGCTATGGCGGCAAGCAGCTCGCCGAAGTCATGGTGGGCGTGAAGGACGCCCTGATGAAGGAGCCCGACGAGAGCGTCGGCGCGTTCCTCGCCAAGGCCTTCAAGAACAGCTTCCGCCCTGCCATCATGGCCAAGGCCATCCCGCTGGGCCTCGAAGTCTTCCTGGGCATCCGTCGCAAGATGCCGGTCATCACCAAAGTCCAGCCTGAGCTGCGCATGGTTGCCGAGCGCATCGGCCGCCTGACCAGCGAGCACACCTACCAGTTCAAGGTCATGAGCAAACGCTACGACGTCAAGCTGCTCGAGCGTCAGGCCGTCCAGGCCCGCATGGCCAATGTCGCGCTGTTCCTGCACGCGATGCTCTGCACGCTCGCGAAGCTCGACAGCGACCTGCGCAAGCACGCGGGCAACGGCGCGGGCGATCTCGAGTTCCAGCGCGACAAGTCCGCGGCGATGCACTTCTTCGACCTCGCCGAGCTCGAAATCCACGAGAACTTCCGCGCGTTGTACGAGAACGCCGACGACACCATGCTCAAGGCCGCCGACATGGCCATCGCCCACAACGACACCCTGTCCGCGGGCCAGTTCATCATCCCAGAGAAGACCCCAACGCCCGCCCGCGGCAAGGGCCGCGAAAAGAAGCAAGCCGCCATCAAGCAATTCGCGGGCGAACCCTACACCGGCCAGCGAAGCGAATGGCACGAAAAGCACGGCACGCTTGCCCCAACTACCAAGGTCTAAACACCTTTGTCCGACGGGCCCCACGGGCAAGCGTGGGCGACCAGTGAACCACCAAACACTCTCGCCAAAGGCCTCCTCCAACGGAGGCCTTTTCTCCGCGCTCACACCTTCTCAACACCCCACAACCGCGCATGCATCCACGCGCAAACCACCAGTGCATGATGC
>JALHOJ010000074.1 GCA_022843045.1 Phycisphaerales bacterium | reverse complement strand
GCAAGCACCCCGCGCCCCCCGCCCCCCGCCCCCCGCGCGCCTGAACATCCCCGATTCCCGCGACTGCCACGCTCGCATCCTAGCGTCAAACGCTTGATTCTCTGACGTAGTCTGCGACTTTTTGCCCCAACCCGCCCGCAATTTCAGGTGATCGGACCTGCCAACCGCCCGCGCTGGCCCTGCCGCTTCCCCACGCAGGCCCATCCCCAGTCATTGGGGGTCAAGCACCCACGCCAACAGCCACCGACGCAGCCCACACGGCGATCGCAGGAACTGTCGCGGCCACCACCAGAACCTCCGCGGCCACCAACGCTCCCGCAGCGACCACCAAAGCAACCTCGACGGCCATCAACGCGACCTCGATGGCCATCACCATCACCTCCGCGGCCACCAACGCAATCTCGACGCCCGCCAACGCCGCGCCCAAGCCCGGCGCAGCCGCGCCCAAGCCCCGCCCCGCCCCCCGCCGGCCCTCAAGCCAGCCCAGGATCAGGCCGAGCATCGCCCCAGCTCGCGTCCACGCAAGGGGATCCGCCGCGCTCGCGGGCACAAGGCAGGCCGGTTCAGCACAGAGACACAGAGACAGAGAGGAAGAAGGAGAGAAGATGGGTTGTGTGCTGCGCGCCCCCGCCCCGCCCGCCGCTCTCGCCCCATCTCACGCCCCAACCACCACCATCACCCCTCGGCCCGGAGGGCCGAAGGCCTGTAGCCACGGGTGCAGCGCAGCGCAACCCGTGGAAGCGTCAAGAAACTCAGCGGGGAGCCCCGGCAGGGGCGAAGGAACGCCGCATCGCCTCACCCGCGCGTCAGGATGTAACTTCGTAGCGACCTACTGCCCGCACGGCGTGCACGGTCCCTCGCTGAAGACGAGCAGGAACGCATCGATGTCGCAGGGATCAAAGAGCGAGCCGTCGTTGTTGAAGTCGATGTCGTTGCAGGTTGCCGTTGCCGGAATGCACGGTCCTTCGGAGAAGACCGAGAGCAACGCGTCTATGTCCTGGGAGTCAAAGACCGAGGTGTCGTTGTTGAAGTCGATCCCGTCACAGATCACGCCGCAGCCAGAGACGGGACACGGCACGAGCATGAACGCACGCGGGAATCCAAGCCTTGAGCCCGATCCGACGATCACGCCCGAGTCTGTGATCGCCCATGCGACTTCAAGCCGCCACGCCGCCTGAAGACCATCGATCAGGTTGTTGAGATCGGTCGCGGTTCCTCCGACAAATCGAGTTGCTCGGAAGTCGCTGGTGCCAACTGCCACGCCCAGACCATTGATCGACTTCGCGAAGCTCGAGCCGTTCTGTGAAGTCGTCCCAAGGTCTGTGACGGATATCACGCCGCCCGACGCGTTCAGTGTCCACAGCGTCGCGTGCATGCGCCCTGCCGATGTCATGGTCGTCCCGACCACGCGATTGCCGTTGATCGCCGTCGCTTGCCCCCACAATCCGCCGAGCGTGCCAAGGTCGAGCGGCGTGGTGGACGTCGTCGTCCAGACGCACGGTCGCTCGCCCCGCTCGCTCTGTGTGGTGCTGCTTCCCACAACGCGGCCTGAGTCATCAATTCCCAAACCCTGCGAAGCCAGCCCGCCCAGCGTCCCCAGCATGGTGACCGTGCCATCAAATCGGCAGGCGCGAGGCAACGTCATCCCCGCGCCGGGCCCAGTGCTGATGACATTCGCCGTCCCCGCGATCACTCCCGACGCGTTCACCGCTCTCGCCACAAACGGCCCAAGCGGCACGGCCGATCCCTGTTCGATGCGAAAGGCCACGGGAGTGAACTTGGACAGGTCATAACTGCAACCGATGATGCGTCCGGCCCCGTCGATCGCAAAGCCCACGGCCTGGCGTTCAGTCGCCGGGCTGGGCAGCTCAACCGGCGCTGCGGTCGCTGAGAAGAACACCGCTCGAAAGTCCGCAGACGCAGCGGTGGAACTGCCAATCGCCATCGCTTCGTCTCTGACGGCAAAGGCCCTCGACTCTCCGTACAGGCTCCCAAGATCAATCAGGCGATAGGTCGATTGCGCAAGCACACTCCCGGAAGCGAGCGAGATCACAAGACCAAAGACGGTGGAAGTCAGGTTGTTCATGAATCGCTCCCAATCGAAGCTCAAACGTGTCTGTCCGGAACGGTGTCACTCCAACGAAGTCAGCGCAGTGATCGGCTCGCCAACTCATTCATTGCGACGGTGGAAGAACGCTTCGCTGGGTTGCGTCGTATGGCACACCGAGCACGTGTTGATCACTCCCACATGATCCTGTACTCGAACCGCTTGAGCGTTGTCTTTCTCCGTCACCGCAGCTCCGCTCGCATGGGGGCTGCCATGGCAGCTCATGCACGACACGCCGCCATGCCCAAACGATGTCCGATACAGCTTGCCCGCTTGCTCAAACTCAAAGCCCGCCCGCTGATGGCAGTCTCCGCATCGGGGCATGTCCACCCACGGATTACGAGTCGGGTTTGCAACCGTGCTCATGCCCCCGTGACACTCGACGCACGAGATGCCAAGCCCGGCATGCACGTCGCGTTGGCAGTTTGTGCGAACCCCCGGATGACACGCGTAGCAGGAGTTGTCCAGGGATATCTCCCCCATGCGCGTTGCATGAGCTCCATGCATCGCGCGAGAGAGACTTGAAATGCCCGGCTGTCCCGGCGCACCCAACGCGTTGTCGCTGTGGCAACTCGCGCACATGACCGGTTGGTTCATGATCAGATTGGTGCCATGCAGGCGATCATGGCTCTTGAGAATGCTCGTCGCCGTCGATTCACCAGGCGTGTTGTGGCACAGATTGCACGACATCTCCCAAGACACCGGCACGACCGCCTGGGTTCGCGCCACCACCTGCCCAGTCTGCGTGACCTGCACCAGCGCGAGCGGGTACGGATTCTCCTTCCCGTCGTCGTCAATTGGCGTCACGGGGATGCCCGTCGCAAGCCATCCCGCGGTGGCTGCGTCATAAGTCATGAGCCCAGACATCGGTGTGCCAGTCACGCCCACGTCCGTCGCCACGGGCACACCCAGCAGCGATTGTGCGTATGACCAGAAGTTCGTCTTGTCCGAGCTGTGCGTGTTCGTCGGAAGCACGAACGAAACCGAGACGCCTCCGTTCATCACATCCGGCTCAATCCCGCGACGAATGACCTGCGCTTGAAGCGAGTTGAATGGCGGCAGGATCATCATCTGCGAAAAGTCGTTCTGCATGCAATGCATGCCGAGTTCGTTTGCCGCAAGCACGACGTACTCATCCGCGACCGCGGCCACGCGATGCGCTCGGTGCGCCGACAGCATCGCAAAGGCCGCAGCCCCTGCAACGGCCAGAAGCCAAAGTGCGGGCCACACTCGACGGCAGAGCAAAGTCTTGTTGTTCATAGCGGCTCCTGATAAATGCGGATACATTTATCCACATTTATCTTACCGAGCCTGTCAAGCCCCGTTTGGGTCATTTGGGGGAGCAGGGCGAGAATTCTCTAAGAACTTGCAGAATATAGACTTATGATCGATCTGCGGGAACGAAAGCAGAGTGCAGCCGTCAGTTTTTAGCCGAGAGTTGCTGCGTCAATTCGTCCGGCAGTATGCTGGTTGACGTCCCGGGTTTTTCTCGCGATCCAGCCCGCAGCAAGATCACTCACGCACTCGCCGCGGCGCTCGCACGCTGCGCTACCGCCGTCTCGTAGCTTGCGACGCTGCGCTTGGCCGCTTCGTCCCACGTCAGGCGGTGCAGTTCCATGTGGCCGTGTTCGCGCAGGGTCTGGCCCAGCGGCGGGTGCTTGAGGACGGCGACGATCTTGTTGGCCATCTCGTCGATGTCCCAGAAGTCCACCTTCAGCACGTGCTGGAGCACTTCGCTCGCGCCGCTGGTCTTGCTGAGGATCACGGGGACATCGTGGCTGATGGCTTCGAGCGCGGCGATGCCGAAGGGCTCGCTCACGCTGGGCATGACGTAGCAATCGGCCATGCGGTAGACCTTCTCAACGTCGGCCCCGCGCAGGAAGCCGGTGAAGAGGACCTTGCTGCCGATGCCCATGCTCGCGGCGAGGTCGATCATGCGCAGGGCCATGTCGCCGCTGCCCGCGAGCACGAACTTGGCGTCGGGCACCTTCTCGAGCACGCGCTTGGCGGCGGCGATGAAGTACTCCGGGCCCTTCTGCATGGTGATGCGGCCCAGGAAGAGGACGAGCTTGTCGGAGGCTTCGATCGTCTGGCCCGGCTTGGGCTGCTGGCTCTCGCGTTCGACGCCGTTGTACACGACGTCGATCTTGTCCGCGGGGACGCCGTAGCGGCGGGTGCAGATGTTGGCGGTCAGTTGGCTCACGCAGACGACGCGATCGGCGCAGTGCATGCCCATGCGCTCGACGTCGTAGACGCGCTGATTGACGTTGCTGCCCGAGCGATCAAACTCGGTGGAGTGAACGTGGATGATGAGGGGCTTGCCCGAAACCTTGCTGAGCGCGACGCCCGCGGGATAGGTCAGCCAGTCGTGGGCGTGGATCACATCGAAGGACTCGCGACGCGTGAGCGCAACGCAGAGCCGCGCGTATCGCTCGGCGTCGCCCATCAGGTCGTTGCCGTAGCCGTGGCCCGCGCCGCCTCCGTCGCCGATGTGGCCCCCTCTTGAAGGATTGGGCTTGGTGGTCGCGGTTGCGGAGGTGAACTTGACGTCGGGCGTGCCCAGGTCCGACGCGTCGATGAGGTCTTCCAGCGTGTCATCGCTCGCCGCGCCTTCGGACATCTTCATGCGGACGGGGCGAACCTTGGAATTGCCCGGTGCGACTGGCCCGCCGCCCGGGTAGGGGCTGCTGAAGGACGCTGGGACGCCCAAAAACTGGGCGTGCTGGAAGCCGTAGAGCTGCTGGGCGCCGACGCCGCCGATGGCGGAGAGCGGAATGCCGCCGACGGTTGGTCCCATTGGCCCCCCGCCCGGAACCAAGGCGAGCGGCGACAAGAGCTTGACGTGGCTGGACTTGGAGCGATCCACGGGTCGCGGGAGGATGAAGATGACGTGGTGGCCCAGTTTGTCGAGGGACTTGGTCAAGCCATAGCAGGCGACACCGAGGCCACCAGCGATGAAGGGCGGAAATTCCCAGCCAAGCATGAGGATGCGCATCGAAGTCTCCCACGGAACGGTCGGACAACTGGCAATATAGGGACGTTTGGGTGCGAAGTCCTTACTCCTGGGAGAGCCTGCGGTTCGCGCCGGAAGGGCTCGCACCCGGGAGCACATTGCCTTCTGCCCGCAGATACTCCTCCATGGAGCCGAGCATCGGGCTGCATCAGGCCTTGTTTGATGAACTCGTCCGCGACTTTCGGGGCGGCCAGACGCCGCGTCGACCGGGCGCGTACGAGATGAAGCGGATTTGGATGATCGGCGTTCGCCGGCTTGTCCGCATGCCCGAGGCGACGTTGCTCTCGGGCGAATGGCTCGTCACCGTCAACGACCGAGTGCTCTTTGATCTGTACGTGGACCAGCCGAGGCCGCCGCACTCTGCGTATCTCTCGGGCGTCGGTCCCGCCTTCGCACAGGTCTTCCTCGAACAGCCCGTCGGCATGATCGGCCGCGCATTCTTGCTGGGCGGCAGTCGCAATTACGCGCATTGGGTGCTCGACGTGCTGCCTCGCCTGGCGTTTCTGCCAGAGGCCCACAAGGCCATAGGCCCGACCTGCCCCATCATCACTAACTCCAAGCTTGCCACGTTTCAGGAGCAATCCTTCGAGCTGCTCTCCGTGCCCCGCGATCGCCTGCTTGGGCTCGACTACCCGGGCACATACCAACTCAATGACTGCCTCATCCCCTGCACCGGCTCGGGCATCGGCACCAACCCGCTCTCCATGCAGCAGGACGCGATGCGATGGGTGCGCGATGCGATGTGGAAACGCCTGAACCTTCGCCCCCGGCGTGTCGCTTCTCCGAAGGACGGCCGCAAGCTCTTCATCTCGCGAGAGCACGAAGGCCCCGACAAGATGCGACTCATGAACCACGCGGAAGTCACTCTGGCCGCCAGGGCCCAGGGTTTCGAGATCGTGAATCCCGCGGGCATGAGCGTCGCCGATCAGGTCCGGCTGTTCGCCGAGGCGTCGGTCGTGACGGGCCCGCACGGCGCGGGCTTTGCGAACATGGTGTTCGCTCCCGCCGGCGCGACCCTCATCGAACTCATGGGCCCGCGCGTGAATTTGGATTACGGCTCCAACAAGTTCTTCGCGCGCCTCTGCGCCCTCTGCGGCCATAAGTACGCGCGAGTGGTGGGGGAGCAGGTCGATCCCGACAAGATGGAAGAACGCCACGTATCCACCGAGCGGTATATGGTCTCGCCCCAGTCCTTTGAGCAGATGATCGAGTCCGCCCAGCGCGTTGGGTAACGCTGAACCATGGCCACACCCCTCGATCAACATCTCCCGCGATACGACGAACTCATTGCCGCGTTCCGAGGCAGCGATCGCCCTCGCCGCCCCCATCAAGTCCGTGTCCTGCGATTCACGCTGATCGGACAGCGCAACCTCCTCCGCCCGCCCGAAGCGCTGCTGCTCAGCGGCGAGTGGCAGATGGTCTCGGGTGATGCGCTCGTGATGGACGCGTACGTCGTTCAGCCCCGCCCGCCAGTTTCCGCGTACATCGTCGGGCGCGACAACCAGATGGCACAGGTCTTTCTTGAAGAGACGCACCCGGATCCCGTGGAGGACGCGTTCCTGCTTGGCGGCAGCACCAACTACGCCCACTGGCTGCTCGATTCGCTGCCGCGACTTGCCATGCTCGACGCCGCGGATCGCGCCTTGGGCCGGCCCGCCAAGATCATCATCAACACTCATCGTGCTCTGTTTCAGAGCGAAACCCTCGCCATGCTGGGCATCCGCGACGATCGTTTGCTCGAACTCGCGTATCCGGGTGTCTACACCGCGCGTCGCTGCTTCGTGCCCAACACCGCCTCCGGCTCGGGCACTTCGCCGCTCGTCCTCCAGCCCGACGCCGTCGCGTGGCTGCGCGCCGCGCTGCTTCCCAAGGCGGCGAGTGGTGCTATGCAAGCAACGCCGCGAGCGATCAAGGGCGGGCGCCGGCTGTTCATTTCGCGCCTCGCCGAGGGCCCCGGCAAGATGCGACTGGTCAATCACAAAGCCGTCATCGACGCCGTGTCGAGGCTCGGATTCGAAGTCGTGTCGCTGGGCGGCATGTCGGTGGCGGAGCAGATCGGCCTGTTCGCGCAGGCGTCGGTGGTGGCGGGGCCGCACGGCGCTGGCTTTGCGAACATGGCCTTCGCGCCGCAGGGTGCGTTGCTGGTTGAACTGATGGGTCCCCGCGTCGCGCGCGAATACGGCCCCACCCAGTTCTACGCCCGCCTCACCAGCGTGCTGGGCCAGCGCTACGCCCGGATCATCGGCGACCCTGTCGAACCCGAAAAGATCGACCCGCGACACGTCTCCACGGAGCAGTATCGCATCGATCCCGACGGCGTCGTGCGGCAGTTGGCGAAACTGCTGGCATTATGATGCGCCGCACGACCCGTTTGCTCGTTCGCCCATGAACGCGAGACTCGGTGCAGCACGAGCGGGCAAGCCAACCAAAGAAAAACAACCCGGGCCTCTCGGCTCGGGTTGCTGTTTGTGTGTTGAAGATCTGCGACGCGAATTAGGCGCGGCGGCGGCGGCTGGCGAAGACGCCCGCGAGGCCGAGGGCGGCAACGGCACCCGGGGTTGGGATGCCGAAGTTCTGCAGATAGACAGTGGTGTCGAGGCGATCATCGCTGGTATCGCCCAGCACGAAGATCAGGGTGTTCAGGCCGGGATTCACTGGAGCGAGGAAGTTGAAGCCCGCGATGCCGTTGTTGATGATCACGCCGTCGAGTTCGGTCTCGGCGAGCACGCCCATGGAGGGGTGGTTGATGTTGATGGGCAGGGACAGGTGGCTGGCGCGGTTGACGCCGTTGACATAGATGCCGAAGCCATCGTTAAAGTTGCTGCCGACGAACTCCTGGAACTCCTCGCTGCCGAAGACCATGTCAAAGCCGATCGTGGTTACGCCGACATCGGGCGTGAACTCCACGACGATGGTGGTGACGTCGCGGTGATCGGTAAAGCCGGTGATGGGGCCGAGCAGGGTGTTGTCGCCCGCGGTACCGCTTGCGCCGTAGCGGGTTTCGAAGTTCGTCGAGGTGTTGGGGCCCGACGAATAGTCACGAGCGTCGCCCGTGCTCATCACGATGCCGCCGCCCACGAGGCCATAGGCATTGGGGCCGGTGACGTTGAAGAAGCCGGTGGTCATGTCGCCATTGGCGTTGCTGTGGCCGTTGACGCTGATGGAGTTGACGGTGATGCCCGACGCGCCGCCTTGGATGGCAGCCGCGAACAGGGCGGGGTTGTTGTTGTTCACAACGTTGATCTGAGCGGTGGCCGCGGTGGCGGCGGCTGCGACGAGCAGCAGGGCGATACGAGTCTTCATGATTCTCTCCTCCTAAGGACACGAGCCGTGCACGCCATCGCGCACGGGAAGGAGAGAAGACGTCAGACACCCACTGGGCGCTGCGAGGTCGTGCCGCTGCGGAAACAGCAACACGCCCGGCGAGGCGCAACAAATTCCTGCCCTGTCTCTCTCCTGCTATTCGGACGAACAGCACTTCTAGCATACCGTGTTTATGGAGGATTCAAGCGATTGTGGGACGGTTTCATCACACATTTGTGGTTCAATAGCGCAACTGAGGCGTTCGCGCAAGCGTTTGCTTCTTCACAGAAACAGGATCGGGTCATGTTTGGTATATGGCCGTACGTGGCCCCACTGGACTCGCGCGACCCTCCCGGCTAGCATCTCAACCCCATCCCCAGTCTGGGAAGGGCACATTTCGGACCGCAGGTACTACTGACCCGCGCGAGGCCCCTTTCCGAACCTCGCAATGCTCCCTTGAGGATGCCGGGCGGTGGGAGGTTGATCGCAATGGGTAAGAAGGAAGTCACCAACATCTTCAAGATCATGGCCACCGGTGGCGCGGCGACTCCCGCTCCTCCGCTGGGTCCGGTGCTGGGCAGCAAGGGCGTGAACCCTGGACAGTTCGTCCAGAAGTTCAACGCCGCGACGCAGCACGTCAAGGGCAAGGTCGTCGGCTGCATCGTGACGGTCTACTCCGACAAGAGCTTCGAGCTCGAAGTCAAGAGCAGCCCCGTCAGCGTGATGATCAAGGACGAAGCCAAGATCGAAAAGGGCTCGGGCGTTCCCAACAAGAACAAGGTTGGCAAGCTGACCAAGGCGCAGGTCAAGAAGATCGCCGAGTCCAAGCTCCAAGACCTCAACTCCCACACCGTCGAGGCCGCCATGCGCGTCGTCGAAGGCACGGCACGCTCGATGGGCGTGACGATCGTGGCTTGAGCATTGGCTTAGAGCAGTGTGATCTTGTTCGAGTGACCCAAGACCAATCCGGCGCCCGCACAACAGTCGGGCCTACGGCAGAAAAGGATAAACCATGGCAGTTCGAGTGACCAAGCGCCAGAAGGCGAACGCGGAGTTGAAGGTGAACACGCCGCTCGCCGCGGGCGAGGCCGTGAAGGCCCTCAAGAAGTACAAGGCTCCCAAGTTTGACCAGACGGTCAACGTGGTGATGCACCTGAACATCGACACCAAGCAGGCCGATCAGGCCCTGCGCGGCGCCGTCAGCCTCCCCAAGGGCATCGGCAAGACCAAGAAGGTCATCGCATTCTGCCAGAGCGACGTCGCCAAGGAAGCGCTCGCGGCGGGCGCGATCAAGGCCGGCGGCGAAGAACTCGTGCAGGAAGTCGAGAAGGGCTTCATGGACTTCGACGTCGTGCTGGCTTCGCCCGACATGATGCGCGTCGTCTCCAAGCTCGGTAAGGTCCTGGGTCCCAAGGGCCTCATGCCCAGCCCCAAGGCCGGCACCGTCACGACCAACATTCCCCAGGGCGTCAAGGAATACTCCGCCGGCAAGGTCGAGTACCGCGCCGACATGGGCGGCAACATCCACGCCATCATCGGCAAGATGAGCTTCCCCGAAGGCAGCCTCGCCGAGAACCTCGAGTTCTTCGTCAAGAGCATCGAAAAGAGCCGCCCCAGCACCGTCAAGGGCCAGTTCATCAAGAGCATCCACATCGCCGGGGCCATGACGCCCAGCGTGCCGGTGCTGTACGTGCATGAAGAGGTCGCTGCTGGGTGAGCAGTGACTGAGTGACGAAGTGACGAAGTAAGAACACTGGCCATCTCTCGCGGCTCGCCGCGTTGAACAGAAGACAGAAAGAAGGACGAACCATGTCCAAGGCGATCAAGAACATCATCATGCGGGACTACAAGTCTCGCGTCTCCATGGGGACCGACCAGCCCAAGGACGCCGTGCTCATCAGCATCCGTGGCGTCAAGGCCGTCGACACCACCAAGCTTCGCGGCACCCTCGCCAAGAAGAACATCAAGATCACGGTGATCCGCAACAGCCTCGCCCGCAAGGCCTTCGAAGGCAGCAGCCTCTCGGCCCTGACGGACGTGCTCAGCGGCGCCAGCGCCCTCGCGTACGGCAGCGAAAGCGTCGTCGAAGTGGCCCGGGCCCTCACTGGCAGCATCGCCAAGTTCCCCGCCCTCGAGCTCAAGGGCGCGGTCCTCGACGGCACGCTCTTCAAGGGCAAGGCCGGCGTGGAAGAACTCTCCAAGTTCCCCACCAAGGACGAAGCCATCGCTCAGGCCGTCACCCTCGTCGTCAGCCCCGGCCGCAAGGTCATGGGCCAGGTCAAGGGTCCGGGCAGCAACATCGCTGGCATCATCAAGGCCATCGAAGGCAAGCTGGAGAAGGGCGAAGCGATCGCGGTGAAGTAAGAACGGAATCGGCATTCGGCATTCGGGATTCGGCATTCGGAACAAGAACACTCTGAACGCCAATCACGAATGCCGAATCCCGCAAGTTTGAAATCAGCACACTCCACTGGTTCGCCCCTTCGGGAGCGAATGAAATGCCCGGGCGTTCCGGGCGCCTCTGGGGTGGCAGGTTGCCGGGACTCTGCCCGGCGTATTGAAGGATTTTGCAATGACGATGACTGTTGAACAACTCGGTGATGCTCTGGCCGGCCTGACCCTCAAAGACGCGGTCGAGCTCGGCAAGTACATGAAGGACAAGTACGGGATCGAAGCCGCTGCTGGCGGCGGCATGATGATGGCTGCCCCCGCTGCTGCTGCCGCTCCGGCCGCTGCTGCCAAGGACAGCTTCGACGTGATCCTGAAGGCCGTCGATGCCGCCAAGAAGATCGGCTGCATCAAGGTCGTCCGCGAAATCACCGGCCTGGGCCTGGCGGAAGCCAAGGCGCTGGTCGATGCCCCGGGCAAGCCCATCAAGCAGGGCGTGGACAAGGCCGAAGCCGAGAAGCTCAAGAAGCAGCTCGAAGAAGCCGGCGGCACGATCGAACTGGCCTAATAGCTCGTTCTTCGTACCAATCGCAATTGAGAACAGCCGCCCGGTGCAAACCGGGCGGTTGTCGTTTTGGTTTCACCACAAAGACACAAAGAGCACAAAGAACGGAGGCAAGATGGGATGAACGCGACCGACCGCACGATGGGATGATGGACGCCAGCGTCCAAGACACGACAAAGAAAAAGAGGAGAGCAATGCACTCTCCTCTTCCGGTCTTCTTCGTGTCCTTCGTGTCTTTGTGGTGAACTACTTCGGCTGCCCTTCGGGCGCCGCCTCGCTCTTGGGGGCTTCTTCCGTCTTGGGCTCTTCAGCGGGCGCCTTCGCCGCGTTCTCAAGGGCCTTGGCCGTCGCCTCCACGACATCCTTTGCCGGCAGGATCATGCCGTATTCCGCGCCCTTCATCGCTTCCGCGCCGCCCTGCATCTCTTCCTCGTCGGGAAGGATGTACGTGTTGACGCCCACGACCTGGCCCGACGCGTTGTAGAGCGGCAGCGTCAGCTCTGATCGCGTCGCCAGCCCGATCGTCGGGATCATGAGCGTGCGGGGCTTGGAAACGACCGCCGAGATGCGGCCCTCGGCGATCTGATACGCCTGCCCGAAGAACTTGCCCATCTTGCGGACGGTGAACAGGTCATCGCCCACCTTCGCCTCGGCGTGCTTGCTGAAGTCCACGAACGGATATGGCTTGTCCGGGGCCTTGTCGACCTTGAGCCACGCGAGGCCAAGTTCCGTGTCGCGCGCGATGAACTTCGCGTCCACGCCCACGGTGTCGTCCCCGTGCAGCACCTTGATGTCCTTGGGCGTCGCGCCGCCGCCAAAGGGGCCGCCCCCGAAGAAGAAGTTGCTCGACAGTACCAGCCCATCGCCCGCGATCAGCACGCCCGTCACTTCGTTTTCCTGCTCTTCGCCTTCCTGAGACAGGATGTACTTGATCGTGACCAGCACCTGCCCGCCCTTGTCGAGCATCGCGGCAAAGTCAGCCCGCACTGCGGGGGCTTGGGCCAACGCGGGGCTCGAAACCGTCGTCAGCATGGTCCCCGCGGCCACCGACAACATGACAAGAGGTGCAATCGAACGGAAGATGCGATTCAAAGTGAGCTCCTTGTGTGAGCGCGAGGATAGGGGGCGCAGTATCCGGTGGCACGACCGTCCCGGCCGTGAGTCCGAGGGCCTTCCAGGCCCTCGCGCCAGCCTGGCGATTGCCCCAACAACCGAGGCGATCATGGGGTGATGCGATGTTCCGCGCCTCGCTTCGTATGCTCATCTCATGAGCATTAAGACGCAGGTGGATGAAACCGTCCAAGCCGCCGCTGCGCACCGCAGGTGGCAGCTCCAATCGCCCCTCAAGCGCGCCGACGTCCTTCGCCACCTCGCCGCGTCGCTCGACGCCCGCCGCGAAGACATCCTCACCACCTGCGCCGACGAAACCGCCCTCACCATCGACGAACTCACGCCCGAGTTCGCGCGGATGACCGCCACCTTTCGCATGTTCGCCGCCGCCATCACCGACGGCACCTGGCACGTCCCCGCCATCGACACCCGCGTGCCCGCCAACATCGAACCCAAGGCCCGCGCCGCCGCCCGCCTGATCGGCCCCAACCACGACATCCGACGGACCATGATCGTGCGAGGAGCTGTGGTTGCCGTGTTCGGCGCGAGCAACTTCCCCCTCGCTTACGGCGTGTGCGGCGGCGACACGGCGAGTGCGCTCGCTGCGGGGTGCAGGATTGTGGTGAAGGAACACCCCGCCCATCCGCTCACTGGCAGGCTCCTTTACGCCATCGCTCGCGCCGCGCTGAGCGACGCGGGCTTCGAACATGCGCTGGGCTACGTCGAAAACCTCGACCCAGCCGACACCCGCCCCGCCAAAGCCCTCGTCACGCACGAAGCCGTGTGCGCCGTCGGCTTCACGGGCTCGACCCGCGGCGGCCTCGCCATCGAGGAGCTTTGCCGGGAGCGTGAGCAGCCGATTCCCGCGTTTTGCGAGATGGGAAGCTGCAACCGCGCGAGTATCGATAGTCTCGAACGAAAAAGCTTGATGAGTCGCATGGTGAAGGACATCGCTGCTAGCGTCATCACCAGAGTTGGCCAGCAATGCACCAAGCCAGGCGTGGTGGATGTCGTTGAAGGCGGGCCCAGTACCGCCAGCTCACGAGCGATCTACTCAATGTTCGCGAAGCGATTCGCAGATGCACCCGCACGTCGGATGCTCTCCATGGATGTGGCTCGCAACTTCTACCGCAGGCTCGACGAGTCCGTCGAAAGCGGTGAGATCGCGCGGCATACACGCCTACCCACTAAACGCGAGCGTGCGGCGGGCCAAACGCCTCCCATCGTGATGCTTGCGAAGGCCAGCCTAAGCCATACTGCTCGATTGCTCAGCGAAGAGATGTTCGGACCGGCAATCGTCGTTGCTCCCTACAGAGGCTGCTGCTCGCCGTCACTCGCCTTTGCGTTGTATCAGAACCCGGATCATCTTGTTGTGCCTCTGCACGATGCGTTCGTCGGCCACACCGGTCGCTTCGTCGTCAACGGCGTCACCACTGGCGTCCGCGTCGGCCACGCCATGGTCCATGGGGGTCCGTGGCCCGCCACCAACGCCCCCGAATCCACCGCCGTGGGCCCCATGGCCATCGCGCGGTGGTGCCGGCCCGTCTGCTACCAGAACACGCCTGATGCGATGCTGCCAGATGAGCTCAAGGACGCGAATCCGTTGCGGTGGATGCGACTGGTCAACGGTACGTACACGCGATCGCCAATCAGATAGAGCAGCTTCTCACCACAAAGACACGAAGAACACAAAGAAAGACATCTTCTGCTTTGTGTTCTTCGTGTCTTTGTGGTGAATCCTCGCTGGATCTACGCCGGCCGAATGCCGCGGAGCACTTGCTGCACGCGTTGGCTCTCGAGCTTCGTCACGTTTTGCAGCGTATTGCGGCTGATTCGCCATTCGCTCTGCCCGCGCGTGAACGTCGCGCAGTGCTCGATCATGCAGCGGTACAGCAACTTGAACGCCTCGCGCGGCTGGCGCACCTTGTCGAGCGCATCCAGCAGATCCTGGCGGGTCACGTCCTCCGCGAACATGCTGAGCAAGTCCAGCGGACCCGCCTCGCCCACTCGGCATGTGTTCAGCCGCGTTTCGCACAGATCAAACAGCATCGGCCCTGTCCACGCGAGCTCTTCGACCATGTGCTGCTTGTCGAGGCGAGCGCCCTGGAAGAACGCGTTGGATTCCCGCATCAACGCATGATGCAGTTCCATCGGCAGCAGCAGCTTTGCCCCCACGCCATCCTGCTGCAAGAACTTGTTCGCAAGCAGCGGCCATACCACCGCCCGCATGCGGTCGGGATCGCCCGCGACGATCGTGGGCTCGTCCACGCGATCGATCACGATCACCATCCCGGTGTACCCAAAGCACCGCAGCACCTTCTTGAGGCGCTCGAAGCAGTTGTACCGGGGCGTATCGGCGTCAGTCAATGGCAGATTGCCCGCGTCGCGCAAACTGCCCGGAAGCATCCGCAGACTCTTCGCGTAACTCAAATCACCCCGCGGCAACACGCGAATCTGCTTGCGAACCTTGTGGGCCATCCGCAGCAGCGCGAAGCGATCCCAAATCACAAACTTCAGCACGAGGATGCAGTACAACGCGGTCGCGGTGATGAAGCCGATGTCCAGCCACTTCTGCGGCACGTTCGGAAACACGGCCATCTCGCTTGCGAAGACCGCCGCGATGATCAGCAGCGGGGCGAGGTACAGGAAGACGCTGCCCGAGATGATGCTCGCGGCGGGCCAGATGCCCAGGCGGCGACGCAAGGCCTGCGTGCGCTCGGGGGCGTGCTCGGGGCGGTCGTAGAGCGACTGCAAGAGCAGCACATCGCGGCGCATCATGCGGTCGAGCTTACGGACGGACTTCTTCGGATCGGTGGGCAATTCGAAGACGTCGCCTTGGAATACATGACCCAGCAGCGCATCCACAAGCCGCGGCACCACCGTGTGCAGCATCGCGTCCATGTGATCGACGAGGCGAATCTTCTGAAGACTGTCCAAGTACGTCTTGCCCGCGAGCCGTTCGTGCAGGCGATCCAGGTACGGATTGAGATCGTCATAAGGCACGATCAAGACCTTCGCGCCAGGGTTCGCGACGTTGTGCTCGCTTATGCGCCGGCTGATCTGCAGGCGAATCGCAGTTTTGCCGCTGCCCTTCTCGCCAAAGACCACGGACGAAGAAGGCCGGCGGAGATCCCCCAGGATCTTCTCAAAGTCCGAATGAAACAGGGCCAGATCGTTGTTGCGGAGGGAGAGCGCGGTGACGCCCATCACCTGCACAGGCTTCACGCCCGGCATGCTCATCTTCCCAAACACCGAATCCGTACGCGCCTCCTCGCCGCGAAACGGGTTCTCCGTGAGTTGCCAGTGTTGGAGAAAATCAGAAACTGTCATGGGAGCGTGATGGCCTTTGAACGCAGAGGAAAACGGAGAGAGAGAACGAGGAACACAGAGAGAAGACCGGGATTGCCGACACGTTCAACCAGAGTCTTCTCTGTCCTCCTCGCTTCCTTCTCTGTCTTCCTCTGCGTTCAAGAGCCAAAGGTCCTGCCCTAGTGATCCACTTTCACACCCAGCCCCGGCGTCAGCAACGCCAGCGCCTTCTCCAGCGTCTTCGCGTTTTCCGCCTCGCAGTTGAGGCGCAGCAGCGGCTCGGTGTTGCTCTTGCGGATGTTCGCCCACCAACCTTCCTTTTGGAAGCAGTCGATGGTCACGCCATCGAGTTCATCGATGGTGCAGCCGGGCTTGCCCTCGAACTTCTCCTTCAGCGCCCGCATCGCGCCGTCCTTGTCCTCGATGTTGAAGTTGATCTCGCCCGACTGCTTGTACCGCTGCAGCGGGGCCAGCAGCGTGCTCAGCTTCTTGCCGCTCTTGGCGACGATGCTGAGCACCGTGCACATCGCGATGGCGCCGCTGTCGGCGTTGAAATTGTCCTTGAAGTAGAAGTGGCCCGAGAGTTCGCCCCCAAACACGCCGCCGTTGTCGGCCATGGCCTGCTTGAGGAACACGTGCCCCACGCGCCCGCGGACCGACTTGCCGCCCGCCTTTTCCGCCTCTTCCGCGACGACCTTGCTCGAGCGCAGGTCGTACACGATCGTGCCGCTCTTGACTTTCGCGAGGAAGTGCTTGGCCATCAGCGCCGTGAGAATGTCACAGCCCACTTCGTGGCCCTTGTCGTCGATCACCATGCACCGATCCGCGTCGCCGTCGTAGCAGAAGCCCAGATCGGCCTTCTCCGCAACAACCGCCGCCTTCACCTGGGCCAGGTTTGCCGCCACCAGCGGATTGGGCTCGTGCGCGAAGACGCCCTTGGTGTTTTCAAAGTTCAGTTCGACGATCTTGAGCCCGGGCACCTCGCCCAGCGCGCCGCCCTTGCCGAAGATCTTGGGAATCATCGTCCCCGCCATGCCGTTGCTGGCGTCGATCACGATCTTCAGCTTCTCTCCGTGCATGTCCAGGAAGCTGCGAACGTGCTTGGCATACGCCAGCCACAGATCCCGCTGCTCGGTGCGCCCATGGGCCTTCACCACCGTCGCCTTGTCCACCATCGCCGCGTGCTTGCGCACGTCCGCAAGGCCGGTCGATTCGCCCACTGGCTTGGCCTTGCGCTTGGACAGCTTGAACCCGTTGTATTGCGGCGGGTTGTGGCTCGCCGTTACCATCACCCCACCCGCACAATCAAGGTGATTCACCGCGAAGTAAATCATCGACGTATCGCACAGACCGATGTCGATCACGTGCCCGCCATGATCGTTGATCCCTTGGATCAGGTTCTTGGTCAGCGACGGGCTGCTCAGCCGCATATCGCGGCCGACCACCACGTTCTTCATCATGGGCGTGGTCTCCCCGCCCGCTTCGGCATCGCCCAGCAGATACTTGCTCGAGCCATACCCGATCTGCCACGCCATCATGTCGGTCAGGGCGTCGGGGTAGGTGCCGCGGATGTCGTAGGCCTTGAAGATGCGGCCAAGCATGGGTTTTTCGGGCAAGGTCAGGCTCCGGAACAAGGCGCGACGCTTTAGTCGCAATCCAGGAAGTAGAAGATCGGCGAAACGCACGCCGCCCGGCTTGATTTGGTGATCAGGCAACGCGACGCACAGGCCGTACGAAGCACGAACGAAAGGGTTCGCTGGTGCGTCGCAGTGTAGCGGCAGCCTATACCAAACTTCTTCCGAATAGGCGATGTTTGCAACCGCCAAGAGAACCCGTGTTCGGTCAAGATTCGTACTCGGTCTGCTCGCGTGTCGATGATCCCCCCCACGAAACGCGCCCGTCAGGAAGCGTCGAGTACCAACCGCGTTGGATTTCACCACCGAGTCCACGAAGAACATGGAGCAAAGACACAAGAGTTGCCTCGGATTTGCGCGGATAGCCGCGGATCAGGACAAGAAGAATCCTGCCTTGAAATCCACGTCAATCCGCGCAAATCCGCGGCCCCTCTTCTCTTGTTCGTGATCTCCGTGTGCTCCCTGGTGATATCGCCTTTCCGGAGTCCCCTTGCCCGACAGTCCGTTCAACCCTCTCGCCCTCATCCGCCTCATCCGCCCGCATCAATGGGTCAAGAGCGCGTTCGTCGTGCTCGGACCGCTCTACGGCCTGCGCGAC
>JALHOJ010000073.1 GCA_022843045.1 Phycisphaerales bacterium | reverse complement strand
ACTGCGGGTGTCGCACTTTCATCCCCGGACCAAAGCCGTGCGACGCCCGCGCGGGCGACGATGACGGCATCGAACCGCCCGCCGCGAGCGGACGACCACCACCCAAGCCACCCCCCCCACCGCCCCCAAGCCGCCTCGGCTGGTCATCCCACGAGTCCTCGTGCCCGTCCGCTCCTTCGCTCTGATCGCTCACGAGCAACTCGCTCTGGGGCATCTCGCTCAAAAATCGGCTGGGAATCGTGCGTTCAAAGTTCCCTCGAAGCGTGCGGTACTTCGCCGCCGTGAGGTGCAGCCGTCGCATCGCCCGCGTCACGCCCACGAAGCACAGTCGTCGCTCCTCCTCCATCTCATCCTCGCTCGCGCTCATCACCGCACGCGTGTGGGGCATCAGGCCCTCCTCGAGCCCCACCATCGCCACCACCGGAAACTCCAGTCCCTTCGCCGCGTGCAGTGTCATCAGCGTCACGCTGCCTTGCGACGGATCAACGCTGTCCGCATCCGCGACCAGCGCCACCGACTCCAAAAACGCCCGCAGCAACGCAAGCAGGGGCGGCACGCTGGGCAGCACGGCTGTTCCTGCTGTGTTCCGCTCGGGCACGTCGTTCGCCGCGTCCCCCGCAGGGTCATACTCCATCTCAAACTCACGCGCCGAACTCACCAGTTCCGCGAGATTGTCCAGCCGCTCCGCATCCGACTCGTTCTGGCTCTGGGCCGCCTGCTTCTGATACATCGCTTCGAGGCCCGACTCCTTGATCACGCGATCCACCAACTCGGCAAGCGAACCTTCCTTGAGTTCCGCCCCCAGAAACGTCTCCGACCCCGTCCACGCCCGGACCGTCACAACAAACTTCTGCACGCTCGCGATCGCCCGGCTCGTCACCCCCAGCGCCTCGGCGTCCGCGGGCGTCAATTCCTCCATGCACGCAAACACCGGCCGCCCGCTCCGCTGCCCCATCGCTTCCAGCTTGTCCCAAGTCGCATCGCTGATGCCACGCGTGGGCGTGTTGACCACCCTCGCAAGCGAAACGTCATCCGCCTGATTCGCTACCACCCGCAAGTATCCCAGCGCGTTTTTGATCTCCTCACGGTCGTAGAACGCCGTGCCCCGCGCGATCGTGTACGGCACGTTGGCCCCGCGCAGCGCCTCTTCCAACACGCGCGACAACGCGTTGGTGCGGTAGAAAATGGCCATGTCCTTCCAAGAGAGAGCCGTAGAGACAGAGAGACGCACAGACGAAGCGCCTCCCTCTCCGTCACTTCGTCTCTTCGTCTCTCCGTCTCTTCCCCCACTTTCCTTCATCAGCCTCAGCCAATCCACCACCAGCGCCGCCTCATGCCGCTCATCCCGGCACAAGACCGCGTGCACTTTTTCCCCGCCTTGCTTGCTCGTGAAAAGATCCTTGTGCTTGCGTCGCTTGTTCTGGCGAATCAGCGTGTCGGCCACTTTCAGGATCGACGCGGTGCTTCGGAAATTCTCGCCCAGCGTGATCGTCCTGCAACCCGGGTAGTGCGCCTCAAAGTCCAGGATGTTCCCGATGTCGGCTCCGCGCCATCCATAGATCGCCTGATCCGGATCGCCCACGACGCAGATATTGGGCTTGGTGGCCCGCCCACCAGAGCCGGGACTCTTCCCGCCCTCCCCCGCAATCAAACTCGCAATCACAAACTGCGCCTTGTTCGTATCCTGATACTCGTCCACCAGCAAGTACTGCCACCGCCCCCGCAGTTCCTCCCGCACCGCTGCGTTGTTCTGCAGGAGCTTCGCCGTCAGCAGCAGCAAGTCATCAAAGTCCACCGCGTTCGCCTGCCGCAGCGCCTTCTCATACCCCATGTAGATCTTCGCGATGTTCCGGCTCGCAAAGTCAAACGCCCGCGCCTCATACTCCCCAGGCCCCAGCAACTGGTTCTTCGCGTTGCTGATCGCCCCCAGCACGCTTCGCGGCTGGAAGTTGCTGGTCGAAAGCTGCATCCCCTCGATGACCTTCTTGACCAGCGACGCCTGATCCCCGCTGTCATAGATGGTGTAGTCCGCCTTCAGCCCCGCCTGCTCCGCGTACCGCCTCAGCAGCCGGGCACACAGCGCGTGAAACGTCGTCACCGTCAGCCCACGCGTCACCCGATCCCCAGGATCGCCCGAAGGGTTGAGCAGGTGCATCACACGCTCGCGCATCTCCCCCGCCGCCTTATTGGTAAATGTCAGCGCGAGGATGTTCCAAGGCTGAATCCCCAGCGACACCAGGTACGCGATTCGTCGAGTGATCACCCGCGTCTTGCCCGACCCCGCCGCCGCCAGCACCAGCAGCGGGCCCTCGGTGCACAACACCGCTTCCCGCTGCGGCGCGGTCAGGCCATGCAGGAGCTCTTCCTGCCACGCTGCGGCGTCCTTCTCCGGTTCTCGCTCCGCGCGGGCGTGCCCGCCGCCCTCCCACTGCCCGCCGCTGGCATCGTGACTCTGGCCCCCACCCAGCCACGCCGGCGCAAGGTCCGCGCTCTCCCCGCGGCCTTCACTCGCTTCACCCGCGCCCGCGTCCCTGCCATCTCGCGCACCCATCGCTGCCTTCCTTGCTCGCCCAGAAGTCCAACCCCGCTCGCGTTTCCAACGCCCGCGATTCTAGTGGCCTGCCCCGCTTCCTCGCGCCCAAGCGTCCCGCACGCCTTCTCCACGAATGCCGAACCCCGAATGCCAAACCCCGAATGCCGGATGCCCACTGCCCGTCCCGATAAGCCCCCGCTCGGTTCCCCTCAATCCGGCCAGTGGTCCGTTTATTCCGCCTGCATCACCTGCCAAGTGAGCAATTCCCTTTCCTCGCTCCTTGCGGGCGCAAGACCTGAATTGCACCTCTCCATGGGGTCGATGCTCTGAGCGATCCGCTGACAGGCGGTGCCATGGAATCTCAACCCCAAACGCCATGACGACCTCCCAACCCATCTCGCTCCGCAGCCGCATCACGCGTGGTGTCCGCAAGGCCTTCACGCTGATCGAAATCCTGATCGTCGTGGTCATCTTGGGCATCCTCGCTGGCATCGTGGTCCCCCAGTTCACCACCGCTACCAACGACGCCCGCGCCGGCAACCTCTCCGCCCAACTCTCCTCGATCCAGAACATGATCGAGCTCTACGCCGCCCGTAACAACGGCGCCTATCCCGACCTCTCCACAAACTGGGACGAACTCACCATCGGCGACGCCGGCACCACGGGTGACGAACTGCTCAAGGACGAACCCACCAATCCAGCATGGCCCAACCAGACCGCCGCCGCCGCCAGCGCAGTGAGCCAGGTGACCGGCACCGTCCGCGGATCCGCCAGCACCGGCTGGGTCTTCAACACCAGCGATAACACCCTCTACGCCAGCTACTACCTCGAAGAGGGCGACAACACCGACCCCACGCCCCGCGTGAGCGCCACCGCCACCGACTGATCCTGTCTTCTTCCCGCGTGGCTTGGCTGAAAAGCCCCGCACGCGATTCTGAACTTGTCTGGGCAGCCTCTCGATCGTCGCCGGTGTACGGCGGCGGAGGCCGACCGGGTTCAGCTGAAGGTCGGCCAAGCCCTCTCGGGTGAGGTCGCCCGGACGGCGGGCGTGGTTGCCCGCTGAAAAAGTTCCGTAGGAGTGAGCACGCATGCGTAACGTCAAGAAGCAAGTCAAGAAGGCCTTCACCCTGATCGAAATTCTGATCGTCGTGGTGATCCTGGGCATCCTCGCCGCGATCGTGGTGCCCCAGTTCACCAGCGCCACCCAGGACAGCCAGGCTGGTAACCTCAAGACCCAGCTGGGCACCCTGCAGCGCCAGATCGAGCTGTACTACGCCAAGAACAACAGCTACCCCGACTTCGCCGGCGAAGCGTGGGGCACCACCACCGACGCCACCAGCATGATCGGCGGCAACTTCGTCAAGTCCGCCCCCAAGAACCCCGCGTGGCCTGACCAGACGGCCGCCGCGGCTTCCGCGATCGCCGTCTCGGCTTCGGCCACGGGCGATGCCGGCAGCGCTTGGGTGTGGTACACCGGCACCGCGACCACGACCGCCAGCGGTAGCACCAGCGGCGGCGTCCGCTCGAACAGCATCACCGCTTCGTACTTCGATGAGGAGACGGGCGTGGTGGTTCCTGCCACCGCGACCAAGTAATCGCAGTGAATTGATCTGACTCTCTTGCAACGCACGCCCTGACCGGCGTGCGTTGTCTTTTTCTCGGAACCCAGCATCCGTCAGTATGCTGTTTGGATGTCGATCCGTTCTCCGGAACTGTTACACCCGAGCTTCCGCCAGGGAGCGCCCCAGTGCTGTCTCGGTCTGCGATCCCCAATCTCAGTGCGTTCCGCCGACCAAAGGACGCCAAGGTGCCCTGAATTACGGCACCATCCGGGCCTCCACGAACGTGCCCCCTGGGTCTACCCGGTTCCGCCCGAAGAAAAAAATTCTGGCAACATCGGCCAAATTTGTCTCGACAACCGGCTCTTTGCCGGTATCTTGAGTGAGGAGTCTGCAACTGTTTCAGAAGTCACTCAAAGGAGATTGATCATGCGTGGAAAGATGTACGCGGCGTGTTTGGCGGTTCTCTGTGGGTATTCGACGTCTCACGCCGTGGTCGTGACTCCAGGCGAATCCGGTGCGGGTTGGCTGGGCTACATGAACGTCTTTGAAACGAATGAAAATGGCGGCGCGTTTGTGTTCGGCAGCCCCTGGGGCGTCGCCGATCTGGTCGCCACCTTCGATGACGCCAACGACCGCGTCACCTTCGCCACCAACAACATCGGCGATCCCAACCCCTTCTGGTACCTGCCCTCCGGTGGCCCCGGCGCCGTCGGCAACAAGGTCACCGAAGCCAACATGTACGTCGAAGTCACCGACACCTTCGCCGGTCAGACCGTGACCTTCGAAGGCACGATCCTCTCCAACACCTTCACGTCCGAACACACCGCGACGATCTTCATCCGCGACTTCGCCCCCAACTACTCCACGTTCAACGAAGTCTCCGCTCCCGCGGTCCCCGGCTCCTTCAGCCTCAGCCTCGCCACCGATGCTGGCGCTGGCCGCCACGTTCAATACGGCTTCCAGGTCAAGGGTCGCTGCGTGTGGGTGACCGACGCCTCGCAGTTCGGCAACATGGTGATCTCGACCGCCAGCGTCCCCACCGGCCCCACCTGCGACTCCATCGACTTCAACAACGACTCGGGCGTGTTTGACCCCACCGACATCGACGCCTTCCTCAGCGTCTTCAGCGAAGGCCCCTGCATCCCCGAGTCAGCCTCCTGCAACGACATCGACTTCAACAACGACGGCAGCCTCTTCGATCCCTGCGACATCGACGCCTTCCTGCTGGTCTTCAGCGAAGGCCCCTGCACCCTCTGCGGCGTCTGATGGATCGCCCGAGCGATCAAGGTTTCCAATCGGTACATCGAAAATTCGAGAGATCAGGCTGGCTTGTTCTTGAGCCAGCCTGTTTTTCATTTCCGCATGACTGATCGGCTGCATCGCGTCCAACGCCGCGCAGAGACTTCGAAAGCAGCCCGCTACAGGCCCTCACGACGCCTCCTTGCGTTCGGAAGTGGGTCGCAACAGCGCCCGTTCACAATTCGCGCCGGGCAGTTCATCCCCTGCTGGAGTCTCGACACCAACTCCAAAAAAACAACCCCGCTGACACCGGGGGGAAGTAGCGTCAGCGGGGTGAAAGGAGGTGTGGGAATGTCTACGTGTCGGTCAGCGAATTATCTCTGTTCTCGGATGTCTGTCAAGCGGTTTCGTCGCGGATGGGCGGAACACTTCAACGATTGGGAAGATTTCACCATCGGTGGTGATCCACAATCGATTGCGTTCCGCACCAGTCGCTCCGATACGCCTTCACAGGCTCGCGAACAAACTGCGGACCAAATACGTGGACTTAGCGCCGGCGACGAGCAGCCAGCAGGCCGCCCAGGCCCATCAGCGCGGCAGCGCCGGGGGTGGGGACGAGCGTGCCGTCGAGGCGCACGTTGTCCAGGCGGATCGCGCCGGTACCGCTGGTGGCGGAGAAGCCGGTGTAGGTGAGCTTGATGGTGACGCTGCTGCCGCCGTCGGTGAAGTCGGCGGAGCTCAGGTCGATCGTGCGGAGGTAGAACGTGCTGGAGCGGTCAGTGAGCACGTAGCTCGTGACGCTGGTGTAGTTGACGCCATCGGTGGAAATCGACACGGCAACGTCGGTGGGGCCGGTGGTCGTGACGCGCTCAGCGAGGGTGAGGCTCAGGTCCTGGTAGTTGGAGTTGTCGAAGGTGACGAAGATCGACTTGCCGTTGCTATCGCCATTGAGGCTGCGCATCGCCAGAGCCTGACCCGCCGCGGCGACCGGGGCGGTCAGGTTGATCGTGCTGCCCGCGAAGAGCTGCATCGCGCCCTGCTGAAGAGCGGTCGCGCCGCTGGGCGTGCCGTCCCACTTGCGGGCGTCGGTGTCAATGGTGGCCGCGCCAGCGTTGGCCTTGGCATCGGCGACGAAGGGGTAGGTGAGCTGCCAGTTGTTGGCGGGAGCGGTGGCGGGGAAGCCCCAGTACGCAACGACATCAGCCTGGGCAGCGCCCGCGGCGACCAACAATGCAGCAACAGCAACAAAACGCATGATTCTCTCCTCCGAGTCGATGGCGCACTGCGCGTGCGCGAACGTCGCGCGGAGCGGAGCGGGTCAGGGCGACTCTGAACGCTCGGCTTTCGCCGGGCGGCTTGTCTCTCGCCCTAAGTATAGAGGCAAACGCGTTCTGAACAAAGGACTCCTGCAGGCCTTGTCGCTGGATTTGGACCCGAGAACCAATCCATCGTGGCGAACAACCCGGATTTCAGGTGCTGAGGCTGGCTGGCGGACGCGGTTTCCGGCTTGGCGGCCCGCCGCTACGCTGGGTCAGCCCTCGCTCCCAGACGGCCACCATGTCCACCACCGCCTCCAAGACCTGGACGACCCGCGCTCTACTCGCCTGGATGGGCGAGGCGTTCACGAAGCAGGGACTCGACTCGCCCCGCCTGCTCGCCGAGCTGCTGCTCGCCCACGTGCTGGGGACGGATCGGCTGAAGTTGTACCTCGATCCGGATCGCCCGGCGAGCCCTCTGGAGCGCGACACGCTGCGCACGCTGGTGGGCCGCGCCTTGCGTCATGAGCCGGTGCAGTATCTCGTGGGCGAGGCGTGGTTCTTTGGGTTGCCGTTTAGGAGCGACAAGCGGGCGCTGATCCCCAGGCCTTGCACGCAGACGATCGTGGAGCACGTCTTGCAGCACTATCGCGCCACGCATGGGCCCAGCCAGGCGGTCGCGACGCCGCCCAGCGAGAGCGCTCCCATGACCGCTCGTGCGGCTGGCGCGGCGCGGGGGGATGGCTTGCTGATCGCGGATGTCTGCACGGGGAGCGGCGCGATCGCGATTGCGCTGCTCAAGAACCTGCCCGCGGCTCGCGCGGTTGCGACGGATATCAGCCAGGACGCACTTTCGCTGGCAAAAGAGAACGCGCTCAAGCACGATGTGACCGATCGACTTGATCTGCTGCAGGGCGATCTGCTCGCGCCACTGCGGGCCTTCCCCCCCACCGCCGAGGGGACCCTGCATTATCTCGTGAGCAATCCACCTTACGTCCCCGACAGCGAGTGGCCATCGCCTGGGAATCCCGGGCAGGTGGATCAGAATGTGCTGCAACACGAGCCGCACCTCGCGCTGCGAGGGGGACCCGACGGCATGAAGTTTGTCGGACCGCTGATTGAGCACGGGCCCGCGCTGTTGCGGACGGGCGGGCAACTGCTGGTGGAGATCGCCGCGGCGAGCGCGAATCCGGCGTTGACGCATGCGCAGCGGAATCCGCTGCTGCGCGACGCGAAGATCCTGAAGGACCAGGACAATCTCGATCGCGTGCTGCTGGCGACGCGGGTGTGAAGGGAGAACTGGGGCGTGATGCCCCAGTCAGCCCAACCTCTCTCGCCTGACCTAGAACAACCCCGGCCCTTCATCCACCGGCTCCATCTTGCCGGTCTTGGGATTGAGGCGCATCCGCGGCTTGGGCTTCTTCGCGGGCGGCTCGGGCTGAGGCTTGGCCTCGGCGCGGGGAGCGGGCTTGGATTCGGCCTTCGGTTCCGGCTTGGCTGGCGCCTTCGCGGGCTTCTTGGTGGGGGCTGCGTCGGTCTGGCCCCGGCGCGGACGCTCCGTGTTCGTCGCTCGCTTGGCGGGTTTCACATCAATCAGCGCGGGCTCATCGTCATGCTGCATCGCCGCGACCTTGAGCGCCGCGGCGGCGGCCTTGGCCTTCTTGCTGGTCGAAGACTCCACGGGCACATCGTCCAGCGACGCGCGCGGGCCCTTCTTCCCCTTGGGCTCGCTTTCGGTCGCTGAGGAAGCGGCTCCAGAAGCCGCGGCAAGCCCGCGTGCGCTGGCGCTCTCGACGATCAAGACGCCTTCCTGATCTTCCGGATCCTCGTCCTTGACCTTCTTGCCTTCATCGTCCAACTGCATGTCCGCGATCGCAGTGCGCTTCTTGGCCTGGGCGAGCAGGGCTTCGTAGAGCTTCTTGGTGTCGGTGCCGTTGAGGGCGTTGACGGCCATCGAAATTTCGCCGATGTAGCGCTCGAAGACGTCGCGGCGTTCGCTCTCGCGCTTCATCTTGGCCCGCTTGCGCAGGTACGTGCCCAGCTTGCGGCCGCACTCCATCAGCGCGAGCTTCATCTCCTTGCGAATCTCGTCGTAGTCGGCGATGGCTTCCTTGCTCTCGCTGGTAAACGGCACCCACACGCTGGCCATGTGGATCATGATGACCAAGGGACCCACGGGCAAGCCGCCACGGGGTTGCTGAAGGTCGTAGTTGCGCCAGTTGGTTTCGGTGACGGCCTTGAACGAACTGCACGCGCTTTGCTGGAACAGCAGGGGCACGCGATTGGCGAAGCGAATCACGCGCGCGGTTTCGTCCGCTGGCAACTCGCCCCCGAACGCGATTGCAGTCTCGATCAGGAACGGCCGACCGCGATAGACCGCGGCCTCGCGACTGCTCGCGGCGTAAAACTCGGCTCGCACGCCCTTGAACATGCCCTTGAGCAACTGCTGCACGCCGATGGGCGCGAGGCAGTCGGTGGGCGGGGGGGCGAGCTTGGCTTCCTGAAACTCCTTGTACAACTTCTCGGCCTGGGGCGACTCGATGTCCTCAACCCTTGCACGCGACGAGACGCCGATGGCCTTGCAGAAGTCCGCCGCCGTGGGCCCACTGACTCGACAGAACTTCTCCTGCAGGAACGCGTAGAGCGAGCCGCCCTTGCTGGCTTCCTGGAAGTCCTTGAGCATCTGAAGCAGCGTGCCGAGTTCGACGCCGCGGGGGTGGGGCTGGATTTCCTTGGTTTCAGGCGGCAGAACGTCGACGCCGCGAGGGAAGATCACGAGGGGGCCGAGATCTTCAGTAACGACCGAAGCACTGGGGATCGGGGATGGGGCACTTGTTGCAGCGGAAGTGAGTGCGACGACATCGTCATCATCGCCACCCTTCCCCGCGCCCGAAGTCCGATCCGCACCGGCATTCACGCCCTTCTTCTTGATGAGCGGTACGTCTTCCTCTTCTTCGACCACGCGTGTCGGCCGCACGAGCGTCACCCGCGCGTGCGGATTCGCGATCGCGGTGAGCTCCAGGAACTCATCGACGCTCCCTCGCCCGCGCTGGTACTTGCCCTCGAGCTCGATCGACACGCTGGTGCCCGTGGGATACGCCTTGGGGCTGAGGAACTCCCCACGCTCCGCGAGTTCTCGCACGGCGGGGCCGATCTCGCGCAGTCGCCGCAGCGGGAAGTCGTCGGTTTCTTCATCAACCGTCACTTCCGCGCGGTTGGTCTTGGTGTTCATCGCCAGTTCGATGTGATGGGCCTGCTTGTGGGCGTGGGGCCGCGTCTGGATCATCATGGGCTTGCCCGTGGTGATCAGGCCGTACATACCAGCGGCGGAGATGCCGATGCCCTGCTGCCCGCGGCTCATCTTGAGGCGGTGGAACTTGCTGCCGAAGAGCAGACGACCGAAAACGTTCTCGACTTGCTTGCGGACGATGCCCGGGCCGTTGTCAACAACGGTGATGCGATACCGGCTGGTCTTGGCGCTCGCGGGGCGATTGGGCTCAAGGTCCTCGATCACGACGGTGATGTCGGGCAGGATGCCGGCTTCTTCGCAAGCGTCGAGCGAGTTGTCGACGGCTTCCTTGACGGTCGTGAGCAGGGCCTTGCGAGGATTGTCAAACCCCAGCAGGTGCCGGTTCTTGGCGAAGAACTCGGACACGGAGATATCCCGCTGCTTGCTCGCCATCGTCTCGGCGGTCACTCTGGGAGCGGCAGTTTCCTTCTTGGCTTTGCTTGTCATCCGTGCTTCCGTCTCAATATCCGCCCCATCCATGACTGACTGTTCCATCGCTCGCCCTCCATGGCGTGATTGAATCGATAAAAGGCGAAATCACCACGGAGGGCCAAGGGGAGCCACGGAGAGGACACGGAAAGAAGAACTGGGAGAATGACTGCGACCCGATGGTCCGATCTCTGCTTTGCTCCGTGCGAACTCCGTGGCTCTCCGTGGCCCTCCGTGGTGATTCCTCCCGATTTTGCCCACTGTACGACGGTACCCTGCCCCGCCGTGCCGCCGCCTGCCGTCAAACTCTGTCCGCCCGTTCGCCTCGCGGCGATCAACCACCATATCGCGGCGAGCCGCTACGCCGAGTGTGTGCAGGCCTTGCTGCCGATCGCACGCGACTTTCCGCAAGATATCCGCGTGCTCAACTGGCTGGCGATCGGCCTGTTCCTCCAGAAGAAGCCCGAGCAGGCCCGGTTTTACGCCCAGCGCGCCGTCGACATCGATCCCGCCCAGCCCAATGCCCGCCTCACGCTCGCCCACGCGTGCTTTGCTTTGCGGGACTTTGACGCGGCCCATGCCCACTACCAGAAAACCTGGGACACGGGCCTCCAGAACTTCAAGGTCGCGCATGCCCACCTGGGCTGCCTCCGCGACGCTCATCGCTGGGCCGACGCCGCACGCATCGGCAAGGTCTACGCGGCCCACCACACCATCAACTTTCACCCCGCCGTCGTCACGGTTGTCGCCGAGGCCCTCGGGTTTCTCGGTCGCAACGACGAAGCCCTGCTGCAGCTCGCGCAGTGCATGTCGCTCGCGGATTCCGGGCGGTTTGGACCGATTCCGCCCAGTGAGAGCGTGCCCATCATGGCGTGCCGGGCGACGCTGCTCAACTACGCCGGCGCGACGCCCGCCACCATCCGCGCTGCGCACGACGCCCACACCGCCGTCCTCCCATCGGAACAGCCGCTCCCCCCACGCGCGCCCCGCGACCTCCTCGCGCCCCTGCGCGTGGGGCTCGTCTCGGGCGACCTGCGCACCCACTCCTGCGCGTGGTTCGTGCGGCCACTGCTCTCCGCGATCGATCCTGCGCGCGTCGCGCTCTTTTGCTACAGCACCACATCCCACCCCGACGCCATCACCGACGAACTTCGCGCGTTGGTGCCTTCCAATCAGTGGCGCGACTTCCCCCCCGCCCTCTCTGACGACGCGTTGCACGCTCAGATTCTCGCCGATCGCATCGACGTGCTGGTTGATTGCTCAGGACTCACCACCCACAACCGCCTGAGCGTGTTCGCTCGCCGAGCCGCGCCGATGCAGCTCTCGTGGCTGGGCTATCCCTTCGACACCCGCATCCCCGCCATCAGCGCCCGCATCGTCGACCACTTCACCGACCCGCCCGCCGACACCGACCCGATCGACGAGCCCCGCCTGCTCCGCATCACCCGCTCGCAAGACCCCACCGCCCCGCGTTTCCTGTGCTACGCCCCGCCCCAGGACGCGCCGACGCCTCGCGAACCCGCCGCTCGCCCCGCCGGCCCCTTCACCTTCTGCTGCTTCAACGCCCTCCAGAAACACACCCCCGCCCTCTACCGCGCCTGGGCCAGCATCCTTGAAGGCGCGCCCAACGCCCGCCTCATCCTCAAAGCCCGCGGAACCGACGTCGCCCAGGTGCGTGAGGACGTGCTCGAACGCCTCGCCGCGGCGAATGTGCCGTTGGATCGAGTCGAAGTCCTCGCCGCCGCGCCTTCGACGAACCACCACCTCGTTGCCTACCAACGCTGCGACCTGCAACTCGACACGTTTCCCTACGCAGGCACGACCACCACCTTTGAATCGCTTTTCATGGGCGTGCCAGTGCTCACGCTCGCGGCCCACCACCATGCGGGCCGCGTCGGCGCGACGATCCTTACCGCCGTGCAGCACGACGAGTTGATCGTGAACGACATCGATTCGTACATCGCGAAGGCCATCGCATTGGCAACCAACCCCGCGCAGCTCGCGCCGCACGCCGAGAACTTGCGGGCCCGCTTGCTCGCGTCGCCTCTGTGCAACGCCCGCGCATTCGCCGACGCTTTCACGAGCACAATCGAACGCGCTGTCCAGGCCTGACCCCACGAAACGCGACCGTCAGGGAGCGTCGCCCGCCCGTAGCGCCCGATTCACCACGGGGTTCACAAATTTCACTGAGGAAGACAAGCGTGGCCACGGATCTGCGCGGATGCACGCACAGTGCAAGGCATGACAAGTGCCTTGATCAGCTCGCATCCGTGCCAATCCGTGGCACTCCCTCTCGCCGTGTGCTCCGTGATCGCCGCAGTGGACCTTCACAGTCCTACCACGCTCCGCCGCGACCCTTCTTCTTGCCCGTCCACTTCCCGCCCGGCTTTCCGCCGCCGCCCCCACCAGAAGCCGGTCCTGTTCGGGCCTGCTGCCCCGCCTTCGGTCCGCCCGACTTGAAGTGCCCGCCCCCGCCCGCACCCCCGCCCTTCGAGCCGCCACCCTTCAGGGGATGATCCGCCGCGCCCTGCGAGCCCCGCCCGCCATGGCCTGGACCTGGCTTGCCGCCCTGATAACCGCCCCGGAATCCGCCGCCCGCGCGATCATCGCCGCGCGTTGACCCGAACTTCGGGCCAGGCTTGCCGCCGCCTGCGTAGGGCCGCGCGCCACCGGCCCCGCCCGCGCGTTCGCCATACGGCCGCGGCTCGCGCCGCCCATCACGTCCACCGCCGCCGCGCTCCTCAAACCGATGCGGCATCACCGCATCGCCATGATCATCGCCCGCGACGCGCATCTGGGGCGGTCGCCCATCGCCTTGCGACTCACGCCGCGGCTCAGGTCGCACCGAATCCAGGAACGCGCCGCCGTGTCCGCCGTGCGCTCCATGCGGATGCGTCCGCCCATGCTCACGCGACAGGCCCGTGTGGCCCGCGCGAGGTTGACCCCTATGCCCGTGTGGCCCTTGCTGTCCTCGTGGCCCGCCGCCCGCGCCGCGTCTACCCCCGCCCGCTCCGCCACGCTTGTTTTCCCACGCCGCGGCCTTCGCCGCCTGCTCGCTGAGCAACTCATCGACATCGGGCAACTCCGGCAGCGGCACCGTCGGTATCTTCTTCCCAGAGATCTTCTCAATCTGCCGCAGCAGGTCGCGCTCCTCACTGTCGCAGAACGCAATCGCCAGCCCTTGCTTGCCCATGCGTCCCGTGCGCCCGATGCGGTGCACGTACGACTCAGGCTCCATGGGCAGGTCATAGTTGAACACGTGCGTGACGTCATCGACGTCCAGCCCGCGTGCCGCGACGTCGGTCGCCACCAGCACGCGAATCCGCCCATCGCGGAACGCATCGAGCGCCCGCTGGCGATAGTTCTGCGCCTTGTTCCCGTGGATCGCGTCCGACGAAATCCCCACCGCCTTCAAGCGCCGCTGCACCTTGTCCGCCCCGTGCTTGGTCTTCGTGAAGACCACCGCCCGCTGCGAATCAAGCTCTTCCAGCAAGTGCGCCAGCAACACCGGCTTCTGCACCTTGTGCACGTGGTACAACCGCTGCTCAATCAGCGGCGCAGCGCTCGACACCGGCGTCACCGTGATCCGCACCGGCTCATGCAACAACGACTCGGCCAGATGCTGAATCTCCCGCGGCATCGTCGCGCTGAACAGCAACGTCTGCCGCGCGCCCCGCGGCAAGGCCGCCGCGATCTGCTGAATGGGCCGAATGAACCCCATGTCCAGCATGCGGTCGGCCTCATCGAGCACAAAGACGCCCACCGCCGAAAGGTTCACCAGCCGCTGCTGCATCAAGTCGATCAATCGCCCGGGCGTCGCCACCAGCACGTCCACGCCCTTCTGCAACGCCCGCACCTGATGGAACTGGCTCACGCCGCCGAAGACTGTCGTGTGCGAGAGGCCCGTGTGCCGGCCATACGTCGCGAAGCTGTCCGCGATCTGCGTCGCCAGTTCGCGTGTGGGCGACAACACCAACACCCGCGGCAGCGTCGGCCCCTTCCGCGACTTGTCGATCGCCAGGTTCGCCGCCCCCTCCATCAACCGATGCAGAATCGGCAACGCAAACGCCGCCGTCTTCCCCGTGCCGGTCTGCGCACAGCCCAGCACATCCCGCCCCTTCATGATCACCGGCACCGCCTGAGCCTGAATCGGCGTGGGCGTGCTATACCCCTCTTCCGTGAGCGCCTTGAGCAACACATCATGCAGCCCGATGCCGCTGAATGTGGTGCTCGGCGCGGGCGCGACGCCGCCCGCACTCTCATGCAGCCCATGGACGCCTCGCGCCTGGTCCTTTGGCGCGTGTTCCTTAGGCGCATGCTCCTTGGGAGCATGTCCGGAACCACGGGTGGACCCGTGCCCGCCCCCGCCCTGACCCTTGAATCCAGGTGCCTTTGCGTGGTGCGCCTTGCTGTGCTGACCCTGATGACCGTGCCCGCCCGCCGACCGCGAATGTGCGTATGCCAAGAAAAGAAGCTCCATTGCACCGCGCGAAAGCCACCAAAGCCTACCCACCCCAAGAATCACAATCCGCAGTGCCGTTGAGGACCATTCTAGCGCGATTGTGGCCGCCTCACCCCGGGGTGCCGCCCCCGCCTTCCTGCGCCCTCATTCCCGCCTCCATCACCATCGCACCCCGCACCCGTTCTTCTGTCTCCCGCTCCTCCCGCAGCGCCGCCTCCCGCCGCCCCACATCCGCCCACGCCTCCTGACGCTTGGCCCCCAATCGCGCCTCCAAGACCGCCCGCTCGCGCTGCTGCCGCAGGTTCTTCCACACCAACACCCCCACCAGCACCGGATACAGCGGCCACACGATCCACGCCGCGACCCACCAACTCATCCCCACCCCGATCATCACGATCCACTGCACCAAAAACATCGTCGGCACCAGCAACACCGCGATCGTCGGCACAGCGACCCACAGACTCGCCGGCGTGTACCGCCGCGAGCCCTGCAACTCCACATGTTCCGTCGTCAGCTCCACCCCGCACTCCGGACACCGCGCCCCCGCCCCCAATCCCAACCCCTCCAACTCATACCCGCACCCCCCGCACGCCGTCGGCCCCCGATGCACCTTCATCCGCCCGCTCGCCAACCACGCCAACACGAGCGGCACGCCAACCAGCAGGATGATCACAATCGCCGCAGACAAGCAACCCCTCCCAGGTGCGTCAAGCTATTCCGTGTCGGACCGGTTTGGCCATTTGGCTATTTGGCCCTTTGGCTATTTCAAAACGTCCCGGGTGCGACTCGAACGCACGACCTGCCGCTTAGAAGGCGGCTGCTCTATCCAGCTGAGCTACCGGAACCCTGTGGGAAGGATATCAACGGTGGATGCCAAGCCATGAGACGGCGATCCGGTGAGCCGGTGAGCCGGTGAAGGAAAAAATGCTCCCCCGAGCGAGCACCGCTTCACCGCCTCACCGCCTCATCCAAAAAAAGCCCCAGCGTCCCACGACGCCAGGGCCTGTCTTCACCAATGCCTAGTGCCCAATGCCTAATGCCTACGCCTCCGCATCACGGAGTTCCGCAATACGTGCAAGGCCCTTCACTGAACACCAGCAAGAACGCATCAATATCGCACGGGTCAAACAGTGCCCCGTCGTTGTTGAAGTCCGTATCGCTGCACGTCGCCGTGACCGGCACACACGGCCCCTCGCTGAACACCGACAAGAACGCGTCGATGTCCTGAGGGTCAAAGAAAGCGTTGTCGTTGTTGAAGTCGATGTCATCGCACGTCAGTTGCCCGCCGTGCCAGTACCCGCCTTGCAAAATCAACGTGCCATCCGACAGCGTCCCGGCGTCCGGCTGCCCGATCGTCGACGAAAGGAACAACGTCCCATCCGTCGCCGTCTGCGTCCCGCCGCCATCCACCGTGTACCAGTTGATCTGATACGGCTGCCCCATCGCCGCGCCAACGCACACCAGCGCCGCCGCGGCCCCAAGGCCCGCCTTCCAATGCATCTTCATAGTCCGTCCATTCATCGTGCCCATCCTTTCTTCCCGCGGCGGAGCCTGCCATCAGGCCCACCGCATCTCGAAAAAGGCCACGGGGCCGGCGGGAGAGTGCTTGTTCCCCGCCGCAGCCGGCCCCGGGCACGATCGTTTATTGATCAGATTCATAATCGAACGACACTGAGATGATGCCGACGCGGTCAGCGTTGGGGTCGTCGCCTGCCGTTGCGTTTCGAGCGAGCGTCAGGAACACAGTTTGTCCCGGAGCCCATGCAATGGGAGCGCCTTCGCCGCTTGACCAGATATCTCCGGCTTCCGGCACGATCTGCGTCGCGACTTGCACGTTTGTCGGGTTAAGCGAGTCGGCCGCTTCCAATCCTGTGCCGCCAGCGCGGATGTTGTAGCGGAATCGTGTGGCGTTGCCACCGTTCAAGTCTGTCTCCTGCGCCCAAGAAACATCCATGTTGATTCGACGATCGCTCGCGGTGGAATCCGTCACCCACTTGATACGAAGGCGTGGAGCAACGATGCCGGGGTTCGCCGAAAGATCAGCCGAACTCGGCCCGACGTAGTCATTGGGAACTTGGAACGCCACGTAGATTTGGCCATTGGTATTCGCGCCCCCAAAGGATCGTGGTGCGATCCCGCGATTGCCACTCGTCCAGTTGAACGCAGAAGTGGAGCCCAGCCCGATGAACTGCGAGCCGGTGATCGTCATGGAACGAACACGATTCGCAATCTTCGCCGCCGTGACCTGGCTGTCGCCAATATCCGCCGTCGCGATCGCGCCGTCGGCGATCTTGCTGCTATCCACCGCGTTACCCGCGATGAACGCACCCGTCACGCCCAGCGCATCCAGCCCGACCGTCTGCGTCCCACCGTTGTAGTTGATCGGCGCCGTCGCCGCCACCACACCCGCCGGACCCGTTGCCCCGGTCGCGCCAGTCGCACCCGTCGCGCCCGCCGGACCCTGAGCGCCCGTCGCGCCCGCAGGACCAGCTGGACCCGTCAGACCGATCGGGCCCTGCGCCCCATCAGCGCCCGCAGGACCCGCCGGCCCTTGCGAGCCAGCAGGACCCGTCGCACCAGTGGCGCCCGTGGCACCAGTCGCGCCAGCAGGCCCGGCAGGACCAGCCGGACCAGCCACGCCTTGCGGACCCGCCGGCCCAGCCGTCCCGATGTTCGTCGAGCCGCTGGGAATCGTCAGCGAGTTGCCCGCGGCGAAGTTCAGTCCGCCATACCACACAGCGCCGTTGCTGTCGTTGGTGAACGCATCACCCGCGAACCAATCCGCCGGCGCGATCGCGCCGAGGATGCTGTCGGTGATCAGGATGCGTCCGGGCGAGTTGTCGATGACGCTGCTGGTGTTGGCGCGGAACTGGCTGTGACGGGCTTCGAAGACCGCAGGCGTCGCCGCCGGGGCCGTGTTGCCCACCACCACGCGACCGTTGAAGTCCGTGTCACGCGTCCACGCCCGGCCCGCAGGACCGAGGTTGACCGAGATGCTGCTGCTGCTCAGAGCATTGATCGTGTTGCCACGACCCTGGAACGTGCCGCTCTGCATGTTGACTGCAACGCCCGTCGCGCCAGGAAGGACGCGGAAGACGCTGTTGTCAGCGATGATGCCGGGCGTGGGGCCGCCCGTCACGGCGTTGACTTCCACCGCGTCGTTGGCCAATGCGCCGCTGGCCGAGACACCGCAGTCCACCATGTAGATCTGGCTGCCGTTGGCCGTGCCGCCGAAGCTGATCGTGTCGCCCGAGGTGCCCAGGAATTCCAGGCCCACGAGGGTCACGTTGCCGGACACAGTGGGATTGAAGACCACATTGCCGTTGATCTGCGTGCCGAAGTTCTTGCCACTGTTGGCCGAGACCAGGTGCACGCCCGCTTCGAGCGTGAGGTTTTCGTTGTAGGTGCCTGGACGAATCAGAATCGTCGTCGGATTGCCCGGACCCTGGCTGTCCGCGATCGCAGCGTTGATCGCCGCCTGAATCGTCGTGTGCGTGCCCGGGTCAGACAGGTCGTTGCTGACGATGTACTTGGCCGCGGGCAGGCCGTTGACGCCAGCCGCGCCCTGCGGTCCCTGCATGCCCGGCACGCCCTGAATCCCCTGGAAGCCTTGCGGACCCTGAGGACCAGTCGCGCCATCAGCGCCATTCAATCCATTCGCGCCCTGCGGACCGGTCGCGCCCTGAGCACCCTGCGGGCCAGCAGCGCCGTCAGCACCGTTCAAGCCAGCCGCGCCCTGAGGACCAGTTGCGCCCTGCGGTCCAGTCGCGCCCTGAGCACCCTGCGGGCCAGCCGCGCCGTCCGCACCATTCAGGCCATTCGCGCCCTGCGGACCCTGCGGACCAACAGCGCCGTCAGCGCCGTTCAAGCCTGCCGCGCCCTGAGGACCAGCCGCGCCCTGAGGTCCGGTCGCGCCCTGAGCACCCTGCGGGCCAGCAGCGCCGTCAGCGCCGTTCAAGCCAGCCGCGCCCTGAGGACCAGT
>JALHOJ010000072.1:7767-19231 GCA_022843045.1 Phycisphaerales bacterium | reverse complement strand
GCATGGGCGGTAGCCGCACCGCCTTCGCCGACCTTTCCGAGTTCTGGGCCAGCCACGGCTACATCGTGGTCCACCCCACTCATAGCGATTCGGTCGAATTGCAGAAGCGCGCCAACCCCGATTCGCCCCGCTCCTTCCTCGCCAATCCTCGCGACTACACCAAGAAGGTCGAGCCCGCCGATCGTCTCGCCGACATCAAGTTCCTGCTCGACAACATCGATGCGATCGAAGCTGTCGACCCGCGCCTCCGCGATGGCGACCGCGGCCTCATCAACCGCGACAAGATCGCCATGGCCGGCCACTCCGCCGGCGCGATGACCACACAACTCGCGATTGGCGTCCAAGCTCGCGGCGCGCGAGGCCTCGCCGAAGGCGAAACGCTCCGCCAGCGCATGCAGGTGCGATCCGTGGGCGACGATCGCATCGACCTGGGCCTCATCATCTCAGGCCAAGGCACCACCAGTCGCATGTTCACCGACGAAAGCTGGCTCAAGGTCCCCGTGCCGACCCTCACGATCACCGGCAGCGAAGACACCAGCCGCGCCAGCGACGAAACCCCGCAGTCCCGTTGCCACCCCTTCGAAAAGTCTCCAGGCCAGGCCAAGGGCGGCCAGCCCGCATACCTGCTCTGGCTCGAAGGCGCCACGCACGGCAGCTACCAAGGCAAGAGTCTCACGCGCATGCTGGGCGAGGGCGACGTCCCCAACCTCGACACCATCGTGAGAGCAACCAAAGTGACGACGCTCGCCATGCTCGACGCGTACTTGAAGCAAGACAAGCAAGCCAGTTCGCTACTCGAAGACGCCGCGGCGGCCAAGAAGGCCACGCAGAACATCGCAACGCTCAGTCACAAGTAACGAACCCCCAGCGCCAGTGACGGGGCCGCAGACGGCGACACAGCGCGATAATCTTCACGAGATCGAAAGTCCCCCGTACCCGCGCGACCCGTATCGCCCTATCGCCGTCTCCCCCCACTGCCCAATGCCTCTCACTCAATGTTCTGCACCTGCTCCTTGATCCGATCGATGCACCCCTTGATCTCGACCGTCGCCCGGCTGATGTTTGCGTCCGGGCTCTTGCTCGCGATCGTGTTCGCCTCGCGCAGCATCTCCTGGGCCAAGAAGTCCAGCGTCCGCCCCACCGGCTTCCCGCCCGGGCTCTTGAGCAGGTCCTCGAACTGATCCAGGTGCGACGACAGACGCTTGATCTCCTCCGCGATATCCGTGCGCTCGGCGTACGCCGCGATCTCGCGAATCAGGTCCCCCGGCTCGACATGATGCTCCATCTCCCGCAGCATCGCCTCGATCCGCGTCTTGAGGCGAATCTCATAGTCCGCGACGACGCCCGGCGCCTTCTCCTTGATCAGCCCCAGCCGCTCCCCGATCGCGGCTAGGTTCGCGCGAAGGTCATCCACCAGCACTTGGCCTTCGCGGGCCCGCATGGCCAGCAACTCCGCGCACGCCTCTTCGACCAGGGGCATGAACACCTTCCGCGCCGCCTCAAACCGCTCCTCTTCATTCGAAGGCGGCTGCAAAACCCCCGGCAGGTGCAGCAACGCGCTCAGCATCGCGCCCGCGTCCACCTTCCCGGCAAACTGCGGCAGCGCATTGATCTGCGCCGCGTACTTCCCCAGCGCCTGAGTGTTGATCTCATACGCCGCCGCCGCGCTCGCGTCGTTGGCGCGAGCGTTCAGGGTGATCGTGCCGCGCGACAGCCGCTCCCGCAGGCGCGACTCCAGCTCCGCCTCAAGCCCCTGCAGGTCGTCGGGCAGGCGAATCGTCGACTTGAAGTACTTGTTGTTGAGCGACCGGATCTCAACGAAGTAGTGAGCTCCGCCCTGCGTGGTCGATGCCTCGCCGTAGCCGGTCATGCTGCGCACGCTGGAAGTCGAGCCTGGATTGGACGAAGAGTTGGGCTTGCCGGTGGCCATGATGATTCTTGCTGCTCACCGCGGCTCGCCCCGTGTGGCCGCTCGCTTGGGTCAGAGTCTACTTGGGCGTGCTGGTCGGCGCAGGCTCCGGAGTGGGGGCCGGCGCGGGAGCCGAGACCGGAGTTGTTGCCGGAGTTGCTGCGGGCGTCGCGCCCGGCGCGGCTTCCGAAGTGCCCGGCGCAGGCGTCAAAGGAGTGGGGGCCTCGCCACCCACGGGGGCCGGCGTTTCCGTCGCAGTGGTTGCCGGCGTGTTCGCCGGAGCCGTCGTGGTCCCGCCCGTTCCCTGCGCCGCCGGCGCGGCGGCCGCCTTGTCGGGCTTCATGCCCAGATTCAGCAGCACCGCGAACACCAGGAACGCGACGAAGACGAGCACGGTGAAGACCGTGAGCGCGTCACCAGTCTTGGTGCCAAAGGCCGTCTGCCCGCTGCTCGCCGAGCCGCCGCCAAACGCCGCGCCTAGACCGCCGCCCTGGGGCTTCTGGATCAGGATCGTGAGCACCATGAAGACGCAGATGACGATGAACAGCACCATGATGATCCCGACCACCGTCGGGTTCCAGGCGCCAAGCGTGAACAAAGGAAGAGGATTCATAGTCGCAACTCAAACAACCACCAAACACGCCGCCACCGCGGCGCAGGGGTGATGGTAGGTCTCCCTTTCTCACGCCGCATCGACATGGCCAACGTGCGTTGGCCCCCCCTCCAACCCGCCTGAATCGTGCGAAATCGCCACTTTCTCATCCCAAGCAAGAACCAGAGCAGGGAATGTTAGTGTACGCTAATTTAATGCACGCCTTCCTGCTATGCTGCGTTTGCGCCCTCCTGCTGCTCGTCCTTCCCGCCTGCGGCTCTCCCCAGCCGCGCGAATGGACCAGCGAACGCCAACTCATCGTGATCAAGCCCGAACTCGCGATGGCCCAGATCAACGCCACGCTGCTCAACGCCGGTTGGAAGCGCGACATCGACGAACAACGCACAAGTTTGGGCATCCCAGAGCCGCGCGAAACCCATCACCAGGCCCTGCGCTGCCACTGGTCTCGTCACAAGCCCGCCGGCGTCTCGGCGTTGGACCAAGTCGGCGAGCGCGTCGCAGGAGTCGCGATCGCCGCGCCCATGGGCGTAGTAATCGGCGCGGGCATGGCCGAGATGACCGATGGCACCAGCCTGGTCATGGTCCCGGCGGCCCCAGTCGTCGCCGCCGCCCAACTCGTCTCACCCTTTGAACCCCCCGAGTTCACAGACCAACTCCGCTTCGCCGTCCACCCACATCCCGACGGCGCACTCGTGCTTGCCGCGTACGACACCCCCGTCGCCGCCCACATGAGCCGCGAGGTCTACGCCGCCGTGCTCGTCCGAGCCCAAGCCGAACTCCGCCGCGAGGGGGTCGCAGCAAGCGAAAGCACTATTGCCCACACCCCGTGCACGGCCCCTCGCTAAACACCAACAGGAAGCTCTCAATATCACACGGATCAAACAACGAATTGTCGTTGTTGAAGTCAATATCGTTGCACGTCGCCCCGCTCGGCACGCACGGGCCCTCGCTGAACACGCTCAAGAACGCATCGATGTCCACCGGATCAAAGAACGATCCGTCGTTGTTGAAGTCAATCGAGTCGCAGCCCGCGCCAACAACCGTGAACGAGAATGACGCCGCGCCCCCGGCGAGGCCGTTACCGCTGGGCAGCAGTCCACCCGTGATTTCGCCGTCCAGCGCGATCGCGCCCGTCGTCGTCACCACGCTGGGCGACACCGTCACCGTGTACGTGCCCGCCGGCAGCGCATTGGCAAACGTCAGCGTCGAGGTCGTGGGTGAACCCGCGTTGCCCAGCGCGAACACCACGTTGCCCGAAGGCCCGCTCACCGTGAACGCGCCCGCCGACGCGTTCATCGCTTCGCTGAAGAAAACCCGCACCTGCGAAGGTGACTGATTGAGCGCGATCGCCGCTCCGGGCGCGGGCAGCGTCGCCGCGATCTTGCCAGGCCCCGCCTGATACGCCTCGCTCACCTTGCTGTCCGTCAGAATCCAATCAAACTCATCCATCACCGCCCCCGTCACGCTCGCAGGAACCGGCACCAGATAGTGCTGCGTCCGTGCCGTGTTCTCCAGCGTGCGCGTCACGTTCCCAGACCCAGTGTTCAGCCGCATCTGCACCGGCATCTCAAACACGCCCCCCGCAAGCCCCCACGCCGTGTTCTGCGTCTGTCGCAGCGACACCTTCGCGTATGGCTGGCCGTTGATCGTGACGTTGGAGTATCCAAACGCGTACTGCGGGTGCCCGATGTCATACACCCACTGCTCGAAGAAGTTGTTGAGGTTGCGCCCGCTGACGGCGCTCATCACATCGCGGAAGTTCTCCGTGGTCGCCGCGCTGCCCTGATACGCCGCGCGATACGCCTGCAGGCCGCTGAAGAACGCCGTATCGCCGATGACACCGCGCAGCTGGTGCAGCACCCACGCGCCCTTGCGGTACGAGTAGTTGCTGCTGAAGATGCGATTCATGTTGCTCGCGTCCGACACGAACACCGTGTCGGTCGTCGGATTGGGCCGGCGCGAGTTGATCGCCGTCCGAAGCGCGGGCAAACCCGTGCTCCCGGGCTTGCGTTCCTGCCAGATGCACTCGGAGTACGTCGCGAAGCCTTCGTTGAGCCAGATGTGGTTCCACGTCTTGTTCGTCACGTTGTCGCCCCACCACTGGTGGGCCAATTCATGCGCCGACAAGCTCTCGCCCAGATCGCTCTGGCCCGAGTACGTCTGGTGCTCCATCCCGCCCCCAAACGGGAACTGGTACACGCCATACTTCTCATTGATGAACGGATACTCGCCGTATACGCCGCGGAACGTCGCCAGCATCTGCACGATGAGGTTCGCCGCGTTGCGATTCGCCGGCGTGTCCCCGCCCGCGTACATGCTGAACTCCACCGGCATCGTCCCCGTGCCCCCGCCCGGCAGTGGATAGTTGTAAGGCACCGTCCACTGGTCGTAGTTGGTCGTGCAGAACGCCCACAGGTAGGTCGCGGTCGGATAGTTCGTCACCCAGCGATACCGCTTCTTCCCGCCGGGAATGGTGTCCACGCCCTCCAGCACGCCATTCGCCACCGTCTCCAGATTGTCGGGCGCCGTGATCGCAATCCGCCCCGTGTACTTGTCGCTGTTGTCGCCCGCGAGGAACACATCCCCGTCCTTGGTCGGCCACCACGTCGCCGCGTAGTACGCCTCGCTCAGCGTCGCGACAACAGGATCGCCGTTGCCGTTGGTCTGAAACTCAATGCTCCCAAACCCGCGTGACACGGGCGTGCCCGAATAGAAGACCTTGACCGTGAACTCTTCGCCCACGTTGTACGCGCGAGGCAGCGTCACCGTCCGCGCGTACGAATTCGCAGGCGGCGCGCTCGGCAGCGCGTTGTTCTGTCCGTCGACGAGCAACTGGCTGATCACATACTGGCTCCGCAGCATGAACGTGAACTGCGTCAGCCCGTTCTGCAACGACCGCACCCGCATCTCGTTGCTGCCCGCGATGTTCGGGCTCGTCGGATTGATCTCAATGTCCAGATCCACCGTCAGCAAGTCCGTCGCCGTCAGCGCCTCGCGCTCCCCAAACGGACTCACCTGCGATGGATCTCCATCCGCGATCGCCCGCTGCTGGGCCGCCCGCATCATCAGCATCCCCGCCTTGCCGCATCCTTCCACGGTGCACTCATGCCCCTGCGCATCAATCAGCCGCACCAGAGGCATCCCCTGCCCAAACGCCGTCCCCGCCAGCGCACCCAAAACCCCCGGCACAACCAAAGCAACACCCAATGCGGAACGACGCATGACGCACTCCTCGAGGAAACAGCCAAACCAAATCAAGCCCCGCCGCGCAAAGCACCAGAAACGCCCAGCATACCAGCCCTATCAACCCCCCACGAGTCCGCAATCAGTCCTATAGAAATCGCCCAAAACCCACGATTCCCCGGGCCATAACTCGGACAAGAAGGTCAATTGGCCCCGCCTGTTCGCCCCCACGCGCGTTCGGGTTGCTACCAATTCCTACTCCCACCTCTGCAATCACACTTTTTTCGCCTCCATCACCCAAGAAACACCTAGAACCCACCTCGCCACCCGAGCGCAACCCCCCATCAGGCAAACCCACTTCCGTCTCCATACCTTCACAACCCAACTCGCCGATACTCCCGCCTTTCCCAGTGCCCAAAGCCTAACCCCACTGCCTCTTCCAGTGTCTCGTGCCCTCTCCCAATCCGCCTTCGTCTACCTCGCCTCCAATCCCGAGGGCGGATATCGCGTGGGCGTTGTTCGTGGCAAGGACGAGCGCCACGCCTCGACCCTCCTGCGCAAGCAACGCCTGACGCCGATGAAGACCCTCGCCCTGCCCGCCGCGCTGTCGGGCATGGGCGCGACCGGCGAACTGCCCCTCAAGCAGCAATCTGAAATTCACTTCCAACTCGCCCAGCTCACCGGCCGAGGCGTCCCCCTCGTCGAAGCCTTGGACGTCGTCGGCCAAACCTTCGGCGAAGGCACCATGGGCCACCAGCGCGTCCTGCACGTGCGCGAAATGGTCGCTAGCGGCTCAACGTTTTCCGACGCCTGCCGCAAGGCCAAGCTCTTTGACGTCGTCACCACCGCCGTCTATGCCAGCGCGGAACGCACGGGCGATCTCTCGGGCGCCGCCAAGCAACTCGCCATCACCGCCCGCCGCCAACTCGCCTTGCGAGGCAAGGTTGGCACGCTGCTCATGTACCCGATGATCGTGATGGGCATCAGCCTGATCGTCTCGATCTTCCTACTGACGTACATCGTGCCAAAGGTCGGCCGCACCCTCGAATCCCAGCTCGTGCAGGTGGGCAAGCAGCTTCCTCTCTACACCCAAGTCCTGATGGTGGTGGGGGAGTTCATGCGGGACCACTGGCTCCTGATGCTGCTCGCCACCGGCGCCCTCGCGATCGCCGCGATCTTCGCCCGCGCTCAGATCGCCCGCTTCGCCACCGCCGTCATGCACCGCACCCCGATCCTGAGCGACGTCATCCTCGCCCAGGAATCCGCCCGCTTCTTCACCGTCATGGCTGCCATGACCCGAAGCGGCATTAATCTCGCCGACGCTCTCAACGTCGGTGCCAACGCCATCAACCACAAAACCCTGCGCGCCCAGCTCCACAACCTTCGCGCCAAACTCATCGAGGGCGGCGTGCTGCGTCACCTCATCGACGGTGTCACCGCCCTGCCCATCGGCACCCGCAAGCTCATGATCGCCGCCGAGCGCGCGGGCGACCTCGAAACCGCCTTTGACACTTTGGGCCAGGACATGGCCGACGAACTCGACCGCAGAACCAGCCGCCTGCTCGCCGTGCTCGAGCCGCTGCTCATCGTTTTCATGGCCATCTCGATCGGGGGCTTGCTGATGGCTGTGATGATCCCGATGCTAACGGTGGCGAACCAGCTGGGTTGACGCGGCGTGTTCGGGCCCAACCGCAATTCGATTTCAGCGCTGAGACACAGAGATCAGGAGAAAGAGGAGAACGAGAAAGAGAATAGATCGCTGAAAGAGCACCCTTGCCGGACATGTCCACAACCCACACTCCCCGGTCTTACTCCTCTTCCTCCCCATCTCTGTGTCTCTGTGCTGAAAATCGAACGATCAGAGACTCCCGTGAACCCGCCCGCCTCGAACGACCTCACTCGCCCGGCAAACAATCAACCGACCCCGCTGGAACGTACTAGCAGATAGAAAGACCGACCCATGACCACCAACGCCCCCAAACTCGCCCCTCAGCACTCCCGCCGCGTGCCTCGCCCCGGCTTCTCGCTCATCGAACTCACGCTCGTCGTCGCCATCATGGGCGTGCTCATCGCTGTCGTGACGTACAACATCGTGGGCAAGGGCGCGCAGGCCGAAAAGAAGGCCACCGAAGCCAGCCTCGTCACCCTCCGCAATGCCATCGACAGCTACCGCGTGACGCACAAGGCCTATCCCACCGCCATCGCCGATCTGGTCGCCACCAAGGAAATCAACTCCAGCCCCAGAGACGCCTGGAAGCGTGACTTCTTCTACAGCAATCAGGGCCGCCCGGGCACCGATCAGGCCTACCTCCTCTCCTCCTACGGCCCCGACGGCACCCCCGGCACCGAAGACGACATCAGCGTCTGGGACGTCAACAAGTAAGCGACACAAGTGAACCGCTCCAAAGCCCAACCCGCCCGCCGCCACGGCCTCACCCTCATCGAGACCGTGGTCGCCGTCGCCTTGCTCGCGACCCTCGCCTCCGTCGTGGTCGTGGGCATCTCGATGGTGATGGGCCAGCAGATCCGCCAGCAGCAGCGACTCGCGGCTGCGGAGATCAGCAACCGACTCATCCTGCAATACCTCGACGACCCCGACACCCTGCCCGATTCCAACCTTCCCATCGCTTACGGCAACGAAAAGTACCGCTGGACGATGAACATCGCACCGGTAAACCTTCTCTCCGCCCGCGCCGAGGTTGGCTCTGAACTCGAAGAACGCAGCCGCCTCACCCTCGACCGCATGAACGCCATCACCATCATGGTCTGGCTGGGCGAGGAGTCAGGCGGCACCTTCAAGTACGAACCTTCGTCCCCCTTCTTCGCCATCACCCGCGTCGTCGATCCTGTCTCCAACGTGACGCGCAACCCCGACTCGCTCCAAAACGCCGCCCGCACCGAAGCCGGCCGCGCCCGCATCCTCAATACCTACAGCTCCTCGCGCCGCGGCGGCGCGCCCGTGCCGCGTCAAGGCAACCCCAACCAGCCGGGCCCCCGCGACAACAACCCAAAGGTCGACAACCCCACACGCAACCCGCCGGCGAGGTCTGAGCCCACGCGGAATCCACCCTCCAAGGCAGCCCCAATCAACCGCAACGGCGTCCCGATGGCCCCCATCAACCCGCGCGACCCCAAGCAGCCGCGCTAGCCGATTTCCGCACCCGTGTTCCCCCGCTCCCTCCAATCCCGCTCCCGCTGCGCGTCCACCCGACGCGCCATGACACTCATCGAGCTCGTGCTCGCCGTCGCCATCGCCTCCCTCGTGCTCGCGACCGCTCTGGGCGTCCTGACAAGCATCTCCCGCTCGCGCGACATGCTCGCCCGCCGTGCCGACGAAACCGCCGGCCTGCACCGCACCCGCCTGGTCCTGCAGCGCGCCTTCTCGACGATGCTCGTCTCGAGCATCACCACGTCGATGCAGCAGGCCACCGCCGTCGCCAAACCCGTCGACGCCGCGGGCGGCGAGTCACCCGACCTCGAACAGATCGCCATCGCCGACCCGCCCCGCATCATCCTCGAACTCGATCCCGCCCTCTCGGGCATCCTCCTCAAGCAGCAGCGCCCCGACGGTTCAGCCCTCGAGTCCGCGCCCCAGCGCCTCGAGATGGTGCTGATCGATTCCCCCGTCGCCGTCGCCGAGGTTGATCCCATCGCCATTGCCAAGGCCGTCAAGCGCGACACCAAGCGCATGGCTCCCGCCGAACGAGAACGCATGCTCGCAGGCCAAGGCGCGAATGAACCCTTGTCCCCCGATGAAGCCGCCATCCAGGAAGCAGCCGGCGGCTCCGAAGAGCCCATCGACGAAGAGGAAGAAGAAAGCGTCCGCGCCATCCGGGGCGTCTTCGAACTCCGCCCCCAGCTCGTCGTCACCCAAGCCACCCTCGACCGCGCCGCCCAGACCGGCGAACCCCTCCCCGAAGCCTACACGATCAGTGACAAGCCGCTCTTTGAGCTCTGGTGGGTCCCCCTCGCCGCACGCCGCACAGTCGACGAAATCCGCGAGATGTCCCGCCTCCAGCGCACCATCGAAGCCGTCGCCGCGGGCGAGCCGCAACTCATCGCCTCCGACCTCACCTTCATGCGGGTGCGCATGTTCGACGACCGTAGCAAGCACCTCGAGTGGGCCGCGACATACCAAAAGGACCTCCCCGCCTACATCGAAGTCGACGTCGAAACCCGCTCGGGCATTCGAGGCGAGTGGCTCTTCGAAGTCGGCTGGGCCACCGGCCCCGAAACCGGCAAACAAGCCGAACTCGCCCGCCAGCGCCGCGTCAATGTCGCACAAGCAGAGTCCGGCGAACCCCGCACTGGCACGCCCGCAGGCGGCGCGGGTGCCGGCGCGGGCGCAACCCCCATCCGCGCAGCGCCCGCCGACGGCAAGCCCGACGGCAAGTCCTCCGGCAAGGCCGCCGGCGACAGAACCGGCGGAAGGGAAGGTGGCAAGTGAACCGCCGCGCCTTCGCACTTCCGCTCGTTCTCACGTTCGTCATCATCGGCACCCTCATCCTCGCGATGGTGCTCGAACGATTCTCCGGCCAGCGCGCCACCATCCAACGCCAACTCGACACCTATCAAGACCACCACGTCGCCCGAGGCCTCCGCGAAGCCGTGGACGCATGGCTCGGCGCCGCCGCGACTGAAACCCCCGCCAACTCGAGCCCCATCGCCAGCGGCAGCACGCCCCCGACCCCCAAGACCATCGAAGACTACCTGGGCCAGGACAACCACGCCTTCGACCTGACCCTCGCCGGCTCAAGCACCCGCCCGGTCTCGATTTACCTCTTCGAAGCCCAGGGCAAACTGCTTGCCGACTTCACAGGCCTGTCGCCTACCGAACTCCAGCTCGCCGCCGGAGCCGTCGCGATGCTCCCCGACGTCGTCACGGGTCGCGATCCCAAAGCCTTCCTCCGCAAGGAAGGCCCCCTCCAAGTCAGCGTCCGCTCCGCACCCCAGGAAGTCCTCGAAGCCATCGGCCGCAGCGTCCTGGGCCAGAACAAAGGCTCCGACCTCGCCCAGGAAATCCTCCGCGCCCGCCAACTGGGCGTCATCGACACCACCAAGCTCAACGAGGTCTACCAGAAAGTCGGCGTCGCGCCCGAAGACATGACCCGCCTCCAGTCCCTCCTCTCCGCAAGCCCCTGGCTCTGGCTCGTCGTCGCAGAGATGGAAGGCTCCGATGGCGACCTCGTCCGCTACCAGGGCCTCACCACCGTCCGCGGCGCGGCTCGCGCTTCCAACCGCCAGTCCAACAACCGTCCTGGCCAGTTTCTCACCTGGGAACGCGTTTTCGACATCACCCAGCCCCGCGGCGCGGAATACCGCACACGCTGAACCCCTCCCGCCGATACTGCCCACTTCTGCAACTTCCCTTCGAACGCCGCGCCCTCGCGAGCGAATAATCCACCGCCCATGCCCATGGACCGAGCCAACGCCAGGAAGATGACCCTCGCCGCCCAAGGCCTCGCGGGGCTGGGCGCTCTCGCCCTCGTCGGCGCGGCGATCGTCACCGTCCCAGGCAGCGCAATCGAGCAACCTCCCGCGCCGGGCGAGGTTGTCCTCCCCGACATCGCATCGTCAACCGCGACGTCCCAGGACCAGCCCCCCCTCCGCGCCGACGGTGCATCCACCGCCGCCCGCCTCGCCCGCGTCGCCAACCACCCCAAGCAGCCCGACGCGCCCGAGCCCGCGCCCACCACGCCCACCGAAGTCGCGCCCCCGCCCGCAGCCGGCCCCAGCATCTCCTATCTGGGCGCCGTCGC
>JALHOJ010000072.1:0-7757 GCA_022843045.1 Phycisphaerales bacterium | reverse complement strand
GCCTTGCTCCGCCTCGACGGCGGTCAACGCTTCGTCAGCGTGGGCGACAAAGTCTCCGAGAAGCAAGTCGAAACCATCGAAGACGATCACGTCATGATCGGCGGCACCCGCTACGACCTCTTGGAGCGCAGCGGCAGCCGTCTCTCGCTCGCCTCGACGCGCCTGCCCCAACCCGTCGGCGTCCTGCGACCTCAGGGCATGCCCCAGGTCGTCAAGCCAGCGCGAGGCGACCCCATGGCTTTCGGCGCGGGCGCGGCGGGCCAGCCGATGCTGCTCGACGGCTATGTCCAAGTCCCCGAGTTCGTCGCCCCCGCCGACGCCATGCTCTGGCGCCGCATCCGCGCCGAAATGATCGCCGACGGCAAGTACGACCCCCGCGAACTCGATCAGATCGCGGCCAAGTACGTCGAAGAACGCCGCGGCGCATCAGGCGAAGACCTCATGATGAGCCAGGAACTCCGCGAAGCCGAACGCCGCTTCATCGGCGAGCACGGCCAAGGCGGCGGCAAGAAGGAGAAGCAGTGAGCGTTCGTGTCGCCCTGCTCGAACGCACCGCTCGCGGCGGTCTCCTGCACAGCCTCCGACTTGTCGGCGCGACCGCCGATGAGTCCTGGAAGCCCGCAGGCCTGCGCGCCGACGCCGACCAATCCCCCGAGCATTACGCCCAGGGCGCAGCCTGGATCAAAGAACGCCTCGTCGGCCCACGCACCCGCGACAGCCTCGAACTGCTCGTCCTGGATCCTACCGGCGGCGTCTGCTCATGGATGAACGTGAGCCACGGCGACCTCGCCAAGCTCGCGATCCAGGCCCGCTCCTCCGGAGTGCCCGACGACCTCGAAGGCGCAACCCCAAGCATCAGCCCCGTCGAGTTCTTCGCATCTTCCTCGACGGACTCCAGCGTCCAGCCGCTTGGCTTCGAGCAGACAACCGCCGTCGCCGACGCCAAGCCCTCACGCCGCCAAATCGCTGGCAAGAAAGCCGATCAGGCCGCCGACGCCAACAACGGCTCGCGCCGCCTCGCCGTCCTCGCCCTGACCGACGTCCCCGCCCGCGTCATGCTCGACGCCCTCGACCACGAAGGCATTCGCACCGCCGGTGTCGCCTCCTTCTGGCACGCCCTCGCGATGGCATGGTCCCCCGGCGCTGGTGCCGGCGCTCAGCGCGTCGCCGCCGATCCACTGACTCAGACTCCCAGCGCCACCGACACCGCCGCCGTGATCTTGGTCGAAGACACCGGCCGCCTCTCCTGGTGCTGGTGCGAGCGCGATCGCCTTCTTTGTGCGGGCGTGATGCGCTGCCCCGTCGTCCGCAATGCCGACCAGTCCGCCGACGCCGAGTCGCTCGTCGCCCTCGGCAAGGACGACATCGCCCGCCTCGCGAGCGAATGGCTCAGTTGGAGCGTGCAGACCCAAGCCAGTCCCACCCGCATCGTCTGCGTCCTGCCCAAGAACCTCGCCGTGCCCTCCGCGTCTCCCCCTGATGCGCCCGCCAACACCATCGGCCTCTCCGCGGGCGAGTTTGGCGAAGCCCTCGCATCTACCTGGCGCGGCGCTCTGCTCGACATGGTCGTGCACGAAGACCCGCTGGGCGCAACCCTCCGCCGCCTGGTGTCGTTCCTCGAGTCCACACCCGCATCTCCCACACCCGACTCCCGCACCGCCCTGCTCGATCTCGCCGCCAGGCCTGGTCGCCAGCATCGCACGATGTACCTCTGGACCGCCGGCGCGCTCGTCGCCTTGGCCGTTGCCGCGGGTGTCGTCGGTTGGCGCTTCCGGTCGCAGGCCGAAGACGCCCGCCAGACCGTCCGCGGCTGGGGCGACGCCTGGCGACCCACCGTCGAACAACTCTTCCCCGCCGCCCTCGCCCCGCGTCCAACCTTCACTTCGCTCATGGAACTTGAAGACGAGGTGAAGCGCCGCCAGGAAGCCGTCACCGGCCCCGACAAGGTCGCCAAGGCCCGCCCGATCCTTCCCGAGTTTGAGTCCATCTCGCTGGTCGTGGGCGCGCCGGGCATCAAGCTGCAGGAGATCTCGCTCGACTCCACCGAGCGTCCTCAGCGCGTCGTCGTCGTTGCGCCCACCACCGCCGAAGCCGAAGCCGTCCTCGAAGGCCTCAAGCGCGTCGGCGGCAGCATGCTAACGGACTGGAACTTCACCGTGCAGCCCGAAGGCACGGGCGACGAACGCCGCGTGACCCTCACCGCCAAGTGGCCCGCCCGCGAAAGGAGCCCAGGCAAGTGAGCCAGGTCGCCTCCAATCCAACACCGCAGGGCATGGACACGCTCTCACCCGCCTACGCGACGGCGGGCCTGAGCCTCGCCGCCGCCCGCACCGCACGCCGCAATCGCCCCAGCTTCCTCGTCGCGCTGGGCATCCTCGCCCTCGCCATCGGCCTCATCTACGCCCTGACCGGCTGGCTCAGCCATCGCGACGCCCTGGTGCAGGCCACCCGCGCCGAGACCTTCGCCAAGAAAATCCTCGACGCCGCCGCCCAGCTCAAGAACCTCCAGGCCACCGAAGGCTCGGGCGGCCCCCGCGTGGGTGATCAAGGCAACGTCCTGAGCCGCATCGAAGCCGCCGGCCAGCGTGCCGGCCTTTCCAAGGCCGTCCCCGTCGGCAACACCACCCGCACGCCCAACCGCGACACCGGGTGGGTGCAGATCGGTCACCAATACAACGTCAAGGACCCATCGCTGGACGCGATCCTGCGCTGGATGCAGTTCGCCGCCGACGACAACCCGGGCCTCGAAGTCTCGCAGGCCGCCCTGCGCCCGGAAGCCACCGAATGGTCCATGACCGTCGTCTTCAACCGCTGGGAAAAGCCGGAGGGTTCGCCGTGATGTCCGCTTCTTCGCTCCGCACATTCCTCGCCCTCGCGCTGGTCGCCCTGCCGCTGGCCTCTTTGCTCGCTGCGTGCAACGTCTCGCCGCGTACCGGCACCGACAACCGCGCCCAGCGCATCTCCGATGCCCGCGCCTTGGCCGCCCGAGGTCAGGCCGCCCTCAAGGACAACGACCTCGACGCCGCCATCAACTACTCCCAGCAAGCCGTCGCATTGAACCCCGACTTCGGCGCCGCCTGGAACAACATGGGCCTCGCCTTCATGCGCCGCGGCAAGGACACCGACTTCATCGCCGCCCAGCAAGCCTTCCAGAGCGCCGCCAGCGTCCTCCCCAGCGACCCAACCCCCTATCGCAACCTAGGCATCCTGTACCAGCAGCGCGGCTTCGAAGACGACGCCCTCCGCAACTTCGAGAACGCCCTGGGCATCGACGAAAACGACATCGAAAGCCTCCGCGGCGCAACCCGCAGCATCATGCTGCTCAAGAAGAGCGACCAGATGACCCTCCAGCGCCTCAAGCGCGCTCAGATGATCGAAACCGACAAGGAATGGCGCGAGATCATCATGCGCGAACGCATCCGCGTCGAGAACGAGATCGAGGAACGCATCAAGGGATGAGGTCGGGCCAGTGAGCGTCTTGCGGGTTCGCTTTCAGCACAGAGACACAGAGATGAGGAGGGAGATGAGAAAAGACGTGAAGAGGGTGCAGTGGTGAAGCGTTCTTCTTGAGTCGCACGCCAAGCAAAAGTACTCTCTCCTCTTTCTCCTGATCTCTGTGTCTCTGTGCTGAAAATCGAATCACCCCGCGCGCCGTTTCGCAACCACCTCGGACCGCTTCAAAGGCCATGCTCCATCGCGCTCCCGAGCCCGTCGCTTCACCCGCCGATCCGCGCCTCGCCCCCTACGCCAATCTCAAGGACAGCCAACTCCGCCGCGCCGAGTTTGAGGGGCGCACGCCCGCGTTCATCTGCGAGAGCGAGCTGGTCGTCCGCGCCCTGCTCGAGAGCGACTGGTCCGTCCATTCAGTCCTGTGCGATCCCGCGATGCTGCCGCGATTGGAGCCCGCGATCCTTGCCGCCCGCGCCGCGCGAGCGGGCCGCGACGACGCGGACTTCCCCGTCTTCACCGCTGGCGACGACACCCTGCACGCCATCACCGGCTTTGCCTTCCACCGAGGCGTCCTCGCCGCAGGCCTGCGCCGTCCGCCGCTCGCTCTCGACGCGCTGCTCGACCGGGCCCGCGTCCTGCTCGTGCTCGAGGGCCTTTCCAATCACGACAACGTCGGCGCGATCTTTCGCAACGCCGCCGCCCTCGCGGGCGACGCTGCGGGTGTGATCCTGGACCCGCACTGCTGCGACCCGCTCTATCGCAAGGCCGTTCGCGTCTCCGTGGGCCACGTCCTCCGTGTGCCCTGGTCGATCGTGCAACCCATCGCGCCCACGCCGCAAGCAGTGGGGGAGCCGCCCGCCAACCCGCTCCTCGACACCCTCGCCCACCTCCGCGCCCGCGGCGTCCGCACCATCGCTCTCTCTCCGCGCGCCGACGCCACCCCGATCGCCGATCTCCGCGACCAACTCCGCGGACGGTCCAAAACTCCCATCGCCCTCCTCCTCGGCGCCGAGGGCCCGGGCCTCACCGCCGCGGCGATGGATCACGCCGACGTCCTCTGCAAGATACCGATGGCCAAAGGCGTCGACTCCCTCAACGTCGCCACCACCGCCGCCATCGCGCTGTCATGGCTCGCCTGAGAACCAGGCGGCGCAAGCCGCAATGGGCGGGGCGCGGGGCGGGGGGGCGTCGCTGTGCATGCGAAGTCACCATCGCGCCCGCCAAGGCCGCGCATCCCTGGGCTCACACCCCGCACAGCGTGCAAGGTCCCTCACTGAACACCAGCAGAAAGCTATCCACATCGCACGGATCAAACAGCGATCCGTCGTTGTTGAAGTCAACGTCGTTGCACGTGGCTGATGCCGGAATGCAGGGCCCCTCGCTGAAGACGCTCAGGAACGCGTCGATATCCGTGGGATCAAACGAGGATCCGTCGTTGTTGAAGTCCACGCCATCGCACACCGGCCCGCTGCCCAGAACGATCCGAAGATTGTCCATCGCCCACGATTCGTCGCCCAGATCCTGAATCCCCGGGCCCTCGATCAACCACTCGACCACCAGCGTCGAGGACGAGTGCGGGATCGCCTGGAATCGCGGGTCGCGCCCAAGGTCGTACGCGCTGTCGAAGTAGAAGAACCCTTGCGAGAAACCCAGGTCCACCCGTCGAGCCAGCGTGACACCAGGAGGCCCGACATACGTCTGATCCTGCGTGTCGGTCGCGTTCGCGAATGACTCACGGAAGATCGTGACGCCATCCACCGTGACTCTCAAAAAGTCCCCCTCCGGAAACGTTCCCGTGCCGTCCAGCGAATCGATCGCCGCGAACAGAAAGTCAATCGACACGCGGTCGTGGGCCGGCAGGTTGGTCAGCGTCATGTGCACCGTGTTGCCCGTCGCCGACCGCAGGAACGATCCGCCAAACTGCCTGCCGGGCAAACCCAGCCCCGCATACCCCTGCACCCCGGCCAGCGTCGCCGTTCCGGGCTGTACCTGCGTCGGCATGGTGCCGTCAAACGACGATTCAAGTACCACCTGTCCAAACCCGGTCGTGGTCCCAAAACCCATCAGAGCAATCCCAGCAAGCAACTTCATGAGCCAAACTCCTCGCCACCCGCGCAGCACCCCACGCCAGACCCAAGCGAAGTCCGTCTCGCCGCCGCGACACGATTTCCAGAGTTACACCCCGCACGCCGTGCAAGGCCCCTCGCTGAAAACCAGCAGAAAGCTATCAATGTCGCACGGATCAAACACCCCGCCATCGTTGTTGAAGTCGATGTCGTTGCACGTGGCGGTTTCGGGGATGCAGGGGCCCTCGCCGTACACGCTGAGGAACGCATCGATGTCCGTGGGATCAAATACGCTCGTGTCGTTGTTGAAGTCGATGGAGTCGCACTGGCTGCAGCCGAAGGGCCTGCCATATCGGGCGATCCAGCGAGCGTCCATGCCGCCAGCCTGAGAAAAGAAGCCGCCCGCAACCACGTCGCCATCCGAGAGCGAGGCGACGGCGTACACGGCGTACTGAGCGATGCCGGTTCCAAAGCCAGACCACATGCTGCCATTCCAGCGGGCGAGGCGATTGGCAGGAGCTCCCCCAGCAGTTGTGAACTCGCCGCCCACTATGAGATCGCCGTTTGATGCAGTTTCAATGTCATGCACGACCGAGTTCACACCCGTTCCGAGCGTGGACCATCCGGAGGAACTGTTCCAGCGGGCGATGTTGTTCGCGGTGAGGCCGCCGGCAGTTGTGAAGTTGCCGCCAACGATGAGATCGCCGTTTGGAAGCACGTGCAGCGCATCGACCCAATGACTTGAGACGCCCGAACCCATCGCGGACCAGACTGTGCCGTTCCAACGGGCTATTTTGTTGACTGCGAAGCCTCCCATCTCGGTGAAGCTGCCTCCGGCGACAACGTCGCCATTGGGCAAGATCGCAACAGCCCACACGGCTCTTGATTCTGTGCTTGTGACACCACTGCCGAGTGGTGACCACGTGCTTGTGGATGCGTTGTACTTCGCGATGGAGCTTGCAGGCACGCCGTTCGCGCTGGTGAACACGCCGCCCACGATGAAGTCGCCGTTTGGGAACACTGCGAGCGCTTCTGCGGAGCCTGCAATTCCGGTGCCGTAGGCGGTCCATGTTGAGCCGTTCCATCGGGCGATGCGATTGGCTGGAGTTCCGCCTGCGGTTGTGAAGTAGCCCGCCGCGAGCAGGTCGCCGCCGGGAAGCACGTCCAGCTCGAGGACGCGTGTGTCCATACCGGTGCCCAGCGTGGTCCATCGGCCTTCCTGAACGCTCCAGCGTGCGATTCGGTTGGCGGTCTGGCCGCCCACGGTCGTGAAGAAGCCACCGGCGATGTAGTCGCCATTGGGCATGATCTTCAGCGCATTGACATCAGCATTCATCGAGCCCCCAAGCCAGGTGTCGCCGTTCCATCGCGCGATCTGTGATGCTGCGACGGGTCCCGCCGTGGAGAAGTTGCCGCCCGCAAAGACGTTGTTGGTGGAGAGCGATGCGAGGGCGTGGACGATGTCGTTCGTGCCCGCTCGCATCGCCGACCACTCTGTGCCATTCCATTTTGCGATGCGACTGATTGCGGTGCCGCCAGCGGTTGTGAACGCGCCACCCGCCACGACATCGCCATTGTCCAGGCGCGCGAGCGCCTCGACATTGGCATTCATGCCGATGCCAAGAGCGCTCCATGTTGCCGATGTGGTGTTCCACCTTGCGATGCGATTGGCCGCGATGCCGCCCGCGCTGGTGAAGTTGCCGCCGGCGACAAAGTCACCGCCAGGCAGCGGCGTGAGCGCGAACACGACGCTGTTCATGCCGGTTCCAAGTGCCGACCAGGAAGAACCGTTCCAGCGCGCGATGCGATTGGCGGCGATTCCACTCGCGGTTGTGAAGTAGCCACCTGCGATCAGGTCGCCATTGGGCAACACTGTCAGCGCGGCGACGGCGTTGTTCATGCCCGATCCAAACACCTGCCACGCCGTGCCGTTCCAGCGGGCGATCCGGTTCATCGTGATGCCGCCCGCCGTGGTGAACGATCCACCTGCGACGACGTTTCCGTTGGGAAGCGTCGTGAGCGCAGTCACGGAATTGTTCATGCCGGTACTCAGAGCCGACCATGTGGTGCCGTTCCAGCGTGCGATTCGATTCGCCGTCACGCCGCCGGCGGTCGTGAAGTCACCGCCCGCGATCAGGTCGCCGCCAGGCGTTGTTGTGAGCGCGAAAACCCAGTTGTCCATGCCGGTGCCGAGCGAGGACCACTGACCTGTCGCAAGGTCATACGCAGCGATGTAACTCG
>JALHOJ010000071.1 GCA_022843045.1 Phycisphaerales bacterium | reverse complement strand
CTCCCCTCCCCAGCCGCACCAACCCGCGAAAATCCGCCGCCTCTCTCCTGTCTTCTTCGCCGTCTCACCGCCTCACCGTCTTACCGTCTCAACCTCCCCCAACTCGCCTCCCCCACCCGCCGCGCCGAATATCTCGACCCCGCACAGACAACCGCGGGCCCCCTGGAAGTCCCCCCCATGCACGCCATCATCGACGAAATCAACAAGTCCGCCCTCAAGTCCGACATCCCCGCATTCGGCCCCGGCGACATCATCAACGTCCACTTCCGCATCGTCGAAGGCGACAAGGAACGCACCCAGGTCTTCCAGGGCATCGTCATCCGTCGCAACGGCCACGGCATCAACGAATACGCCACCATCCGCAAGATCGTCGACGAAGTCGGCGTCGAGCGCATCTTCCCCGTCAACAGCCCCCTCGTGGCGAAGTACGAAATGGTGCGCCGCTCCGATGCCCGCCGCGCCAAGCTCTACTACCTCCGCGAGCGTACCGGCAAGAGCCGCCGCCTCCGCGACCGCCGCCGCGGCATGAAGCACGACCCGCTGGCCAGCGTCACGACGACGACCCCCGCCGGAGCCGTCGCCGCCGCCGAAGACAAGAAGAAGTAAACCAACCGCCAACCACGAAAAACGCCTCGCACCCTGCGAGGCGTTTTCGTTTTTGAGAGATCTCCACGTTCCTCGAACCTCAACGCACACCACTCGCGATCCATCGCATCATCAGGGATCGCCCAAAGCAATCGCTTGCATCGACCGAGTCTATAGGGAAAAATGCATGGAAACGCGACGCCAAGCGTTACGCTTGAGCCTTGGCGGATGCTCCGTGTTCTATTCCGTCTGCGTTGAATCCCGCCCCAACCTGCGCGCTCAGCAGCGACCCCTTCGACCGCGCCCTCTCCATCATCGACAAACAACTCCCGCAATTGGTGCAAGCCACCCGCGTGCCTGGAGTGGCATTCGTTCTCTCACACCCTGCAACCGCACGCCGAATCGTTCGCTATGTGGGCTGGGCCAATCCCGCCACAAGAGAGCCAATCGGCCCCCACTCACGCTTTCGCATCGGGTCCATCAGCAAGTCGTTCCTCACCGCCCTCGCCTTGACGCTCGTCACCAAGGGCGTGCTGGATCTCGACGAACCAGTCCTGCCACGCCTGCGCTCCTGGCATCTGCCCGCCGAGCGATGCGGCGGCTTTGATGCGAATCGCGTCACACTCCGCCGACTTCTTTCCCATTCCGCAGGCTTCAACGTCCACAGCTTTCCGGATGTCCACCCTTGCGTACCGATGCGCACGCCCGCCGAACTGCTCGACGGCGCGGACAATCTCGAGCACTGCCTCGCTCGCCTCACAAGCGAACCCGGTACACGCGTCGAGTACAGCGGCGCAGGCATGACCATCGTGCAAGTCCTGATCGAGGACACGCTGGGAGTACCATACATCGTCGCCCTCCGCGAACACCTGCTCACCCCCCTCAGAATCACAGCCACCAGCGCAGATCCCGATGATGTGAAGGGCATGTCCCTCTGCCAGGGCCATTCTGGCGGAGTCTCCTTTCAGGCCGACGTCCCGCCTCCAGACAATCCGCTCACACCGCACCCACTCAATCCCATCCACGCTACCGCCGCGTCTGGGTTGTTCTCCACACCCGACGATGTCGCAACCGTCTGCTCGCTGCCTCTCGATGCGTGCTACGGCCCCGCCGGCAGAGGCGTGATCCGCGCCGATCTGGCTCGTGCCATGGTGCAGGACCAATGCCATGGCGCGGCGGGAGAAACGTGGGGCCTGGGCCTGCTGCTCTACTCCAACGAACGCGGCATCGTCAGCTACCGCCACGGCGGCCAACGCCAATCCTGGTTCGCACACATCGAAGGCCACATCGCTCCAGGCATCGTGTGGGTTGCCATGGCCAACGCAGACTACCTAGGCGCATGCGCCATCAACCCAATCGTCGCCTCGCTACGAGCCGAAATGGAGTCTCTGACGAACATCCAGTAGCACGGGCTTCCAGCCCTTGGTCTACGACCACTCTTGCGCGCGCTTTGCACCAAATGGACCACCGGCGCGCGCAACAAAACGGTCATCGCCGTTTCTTTCGCAACTCATCTGCCTTTCGCACGCTATACCTCTCCGGCGACTCCCAATCTGTCTGCCTTCGCCCGCGTGTTGCGGTCTTCGGAAGGAGGGTGAGCAAGGGAACGGAACTTCAAAGGCTGGGCACAGCCCCGAAGGCCACCTTCCCGAACTCACTCTCCCCGCGTGACCACCGCAACGCAAAGGCAAGTCCGCCAGCCACAGAGCCGCCACGGTCGTCGGAATCGTGTGAAGACGCAGCTGAAGTCATGACATGATGCCTCGTGCCTCATGCCCCATGCCTTCTTCCTCTTCACACCCTGAGGGAGTACGTCCCTCTGAGGGGTGCCAGAAAAGGCGCAGCCCAAATCCGCCGCCCGTCCATCGGGAGCGTGCCGAAGTGTGAACGCAAGTTCACGCCCAGGTCACGCCACGCCCCCGGTCGTCAAGCCACCATGCAGAAGCCCTCACGAACCGTTCCGCGTCACTCGCTCGACGCTGGACTGCGATCAGCCCGCGCGCAGGCACGATGGCCGCGTGGGTTCTTCCTGCCCGCCGCGTGGCAACGGGCCGCGAGTTTGCTCGCAGAAGATTGCGCGTCGCGTTCAGCAGCCCTCATCAGAGCCGGTCTTTCCGAACGGGTTGTACACGATGGGCCAACGCGTCTGCAGGGTTTCAATGCCCTTGGCCGTCACCTTCGCGCTGGTGAAGTCGGGGCGGTTCTTGAGCCGCACGCCCGCGTGGTCCTGGGCCAGCGTTTCGACGCTCGCGTCCGTCGTCAGCGTCCCGGCGAGATTCAGCCGCTCCAGGGCGCCCAGCGACGACTTGGCCCGTGCCAGTTCCGTCACACCCGCGTCGGTGATGCGAGTGTTGGAGAGGTCGAGCGTGCGCAGGGCCCGCAGCGAGGATCCTTCGCTCGCCAGCAACGTGGCGGCCTCGTCGGTCACGGGCGTGTTGCGCAGGCTGAGGCTGGCGAGCGGAGCAACGCTGCTGCCGCCGCGGGTCAGGTCGCGCACGGCCTTGTCGGTGAGTTGCGTGCTCGCCAGGGAGAGGCTCGTAAGGGCCTTGAGGGCCGAGTCTTGGGCTGCGAGCAAGGCCGCGCTCTTGTCCGTGATCTTCGTGCTCTCTAGATCAAGGCGGGTCAGCGTCGCGAGCGTCGATCCCGGAGCGACCATGGCCTCAATGCCTGCATCGGTCACAAACGTCATGGACAGATCGAGCAACGCCAACGAGCGCAGCGTCGACCGCTCGCTGCTGAGGAACTTCACGCCCTCGTCGCTGACGCGGGTGAAGGCGATGTTGAGCTCGGTGAGGCCGTTCAGGCCCATCTCAGCACTGGCAAGCATCCGCAGGCCATCGTCATTGAGTTGCGTGCCTGCGAGGCCCAGTTTCGTGAGCGACGCTCGCTGGCTCGCGCTGATGGCATCTTCGGCCCCCAGGCCCAGTTCGCGCCGAATCGCGAGTTCAATCAGGGCCCGCTGCTTCGCCACGCCCGTGTGTTCGGGCGACCCGGCGGGCAGGCCCACCACCTGTGCGAAACACGACGGCGCAAGCCCGCCCACGCCGACTCCCGCCGCGACCCCCACCAACACCCAAGACGCGAGGAAAGCATGGCCAACGACGGGACGAGCAGGACGCTTCATGGCGATCTCCGAGTAAGCCGGGATGGCAGCCCTCCGTTTCCTGAGCCGCGGCGTAACAGGTGTTTCCCCGGACTGGCGGCACTGTTCCGATCGATCAGCAACAAATTCGTAGTTATTTGCCTCAGTTCCGCCAACCCACGGTCAGTCGGTCGCGACGATGCACGATGAATCGACGATCGCATCGAGCGACCGATCGTCGCTCGATAGCACGAATCCCGTCCAACAATCCCCCATGCCCACGCGCACGCCACTGGCCAGTTCCAAGTACCAAACCGTCCTGCTCTTCGGCGCCCCCGGCTCCGGCAAGGGGACGCAGGGCAAGATTCTGGGCCAGATTCCCGGCTTCTACCACCTCTCCTGCGGCGAGGTCTTTCGCACCATCGACACGGGCAGCGAACTGGGCAGGACGTTCATGCAGTTCAGCAGCAAGGGCATGCTCGTGCCCGACGACATCACGGTGCGCATGTGGCAGCACAACATGCACGCCCGCACGGTGCTGAGCGACTACAAGCCCAAGGCCGACTTGCTCGTGCTCGACGGCATTCCGCGGAACGTCAATCAGGCCAAGCTGCTCGAGAAGCACATCAATGTGCTCATGGTCGTGCATCTGGTCTGCCGGAATAAAGAGGAGATGATCCAGCGGCTTCGTCGGCGTGCGCTCAAGGAAAACCGCATCGACGACGCGAAGGAAGAAGTGATCCGCACTCGCTGGGAGGTCTACGAGCGCGAGACGTATCCGGTGCTCGCGTACTACCCCAAGTCGATCATCCGCGAGGTTGATGCCACGGGCAGCCCGGCTCGCATCCTGGAGCACATCCTCGAAGAAGTCGTGCCAATTCAGGAAGTCCACTTCAACAACCCCATCACGGGCGAACGCATCGAACACCCGACGAAGGGGAACGGCAAGCACCCTGCGCCGATCAAGAAGTTGGCGAAGGCCCGGGGCAAGCCAACCAAGGCGACGCGGTAGCAAGGGTTGTTCGATTTCAGCACAGAGACACAGAGATCAGGAGGAAGAGGAGAGAAAGACTGGGTGGAAGGTGCGCACGCCCGCATCATGCGCTCACCCAATCAAGCCATCTCTCATCTCGCTCCTGATCTCTGTGTCTCTGTACCTCTGTGCTGAAATCGAACTAAAGAGTGCCCACTTCAGCGCGGTTCGCCTCACATCCCCGCGTTCGTATACACCTTCTGCACGTCATCCAGCTCTTCCAGCGCCTCGATCAGCGCTTCGATGTTCCGTGCCTGCTCTTCCGACACCCCCACCGTGTCCTCGGGCACCATCGCCAGCGAGGCTTCCTCGATCGGGAGCTTCGCCTTCTCGAGCGCGGCCTTCACGGTGTTGAACTGCTGCACTTCCGTCAGCACCGTCCACCCGCCCTCTTCATCGCTTGCGGGCAATGGTTCAGGCGAAATCACATCCAGCGCGCCCGCTTCGAGCGCGACGTCGATGATCTTCTCATCGCTCAATCCCGTGCCCACCACCAGAATCTGTCCCCGATTCTGGAACATGTACGCGACGCACCCGCTCGTCCCCACGTTCCCATCATGATCCTCAAACGCCTCGCGCACCATGTAGATCGTCCGCGTGCGATTGTCCGTGAGCGCATCGACGACCACCGCCACGCCTCCGGGCGCGTACCCCTCATACCGCACCGCTTCGAACGTGCTCGTGTCCCCGGTCCCCATCCCCTTCTGAATCGCCCGTTCCACCGTGTCCCGCGGCATGTTCGCGTAGCGTGCCTCGTCCATCGCATACCGCAGCGCGAGGTTGCTGTCCGGATCGCCCCCGCCATGCTTGGCCGCGACCATGATCGCCTTCGCGACCTTCGTCCACACGCGTCCCCGACGCTTGTCCACCACCGCCTTGCGGTGCTTCACCTTGCTCCACTTGTTGTGCTTGGCCATGCGGGCGGAGGGTAGGAAAACGCCGACGCGGGCGCGGCGGGGCGAAAGCGATACAGCGAAAAGCGGAAAGCGGAAAGCGAAAAGCGAAGATTCGGACTGGCGTGATCGGACCCGGTTGGCGTGATGTCGCGAATAGTGTTGAGCCACCACGATGACTCAACAACGCGAACGTCCCAATTTTCGCTTTGCTGTTTTTCGCTTTTCGCTTTTCCCTACCCTCCCCCATGCACCCCCTCCTCGCGTCGCTCCGCGACAACATCGCCAAGGTCGTCTTCGGGCACGCCGACGCTGTTGATCGCATGATCTGCTGCCTGCTCGCCCGGGGTCACTGCCTGATCGAAGACGTGCCTGGCGTCGGCAAGACGGTTCTCGCCACCGCCCTCGCTCGCAGCGTCGATTGCTCGTTCACGCGCGTGCAGCTCACGCCCGACACCCTGCCCAGCGACATCCTGGGCGTCTCGATCTATGACAAGGCCACGGGCGAGTTTGTGTTCAAGCGTGGGCCGGTGTTTGCGAACATCCTGCTAGCCGACGAGATCAACCGCACGCCCCCTCGCACGCAGTCGGCCCTGCTCGAAGCGATGGCGGAGGCCACCGTCAGCATCGACGGCCGCGTCATCGAGCTGGACTTGCCCTTCATGGTCGTCGCGACGCAGAATCCCTTCGACTTTGACGGCACCTACCCGCTGCCCGAGAACCAGCTTGACCGCTTCCTGATGCGTCTCTCGTTGGGCTATCCCAGCCCCAGCGAAGAAGCCCGCGTCCTCCGCGAGCGACCCGGCAACGCACCCCTGCACACGCTCCAATCCGTCGTCAATCGCCGGCAACTCGTCGAGCTTCAGTTGCAGGTGGACAAAGTCCGGCTCGACGATTCCCTGCTCGACTACATCGTCCGCATCGCCACCGAAACCCGCAAGGACGACGCGTTGATCCAAGGCCTCTCACCCCGCGCCAGCCTCAGCCTCGCCCAGGCCGCCCGCGCCACCGCCTTCTATCGCGGGCGCGACTACGTCATCCCCGAAGACATTCTCGACTGCGTCCCCAGCGTCTGCGCCCACCGCGTCGTGCCCAAGAGCCGCGCGAGCGCCCGCCTCGACGCTACCCTCGACATCATCGACCGCGCGGTGCGTCGGGTTCCAAGCCCGGCGTGAACGGAAGTGATCCGGTGAGACGGTGGCGTATTACGCCGCACGTTCGCCGATGTCTTCTTCACCGGATCAACGGATCACTCTTCGCCCGTCTCTGAATCATCAATCCGCGCCGCCCCCACCCGCGTGGACGCGCGGGGATCCCAGACGTCCGTCTGATCCTGCCCGTCGCAGACCCGCCGCATGGCGAGGTACAGCAGTGCGCCGCCGGCGTGCACGAAGCTCACGATCACCGCAACCACCATCAGCATCGCGACCTTGGCCCACCAGCCCATCAGCTTGCCGGTGGTTTCCTGCCAGCCATCAAGGTTCGCCGCCATCGGCCGCTCGCCAAACATAGCAAACTGGCGCAGGTCTCCGATGCCGCTGCCTTTGGCGAGTGCCGTCGCAAGGTGCGCGCACACTTCGAGCCCGCCCAGCACCAGCACGCCCACCACGCCCACCAGAATCGCGCCTTGCAAGCCCAGCACGATCAGATATGCCACCAATCGCAGCGGCGAGTGCACGACGTACGCCCAGACCCGCTGCACCGCTTCGATCGCGTCGTTCCCTTCCGCCATGACGCTCGCGCTGAGCATCGGCAGCCCGACGACCGTCATCGCCAGCAGCAGCAACGCCCCGATCGTCGCGATCAGCAGCAACCCATACGCCCCGCCGCCGATGGGCCCCGCCCACGCCTGGGGCAGCACCAGCACACCCGCGATCACCACGCCGATCACCGCCGCCGCGATGATGCGCCCCGCACGGACGCGCTTGGACAACGCGCCCTGCAAGATCGCAATCCCCACCGCCGCGGCGACCACGATCGCCCCGGCCATCCAATCCGCGGGCTGCCTCGCGAAGAAGAATCGTCCCGCCAGCGCGACCAGCCCGAAGACCGCGCCAACGAACAGGAATGGCCCCGCCAGTGCCGCCGTCAGGGAGACCATCTTTGCCAACGCGAATCCAAACGCGTCCGTCCAGCCCATTCGCTCCCCGCGGGCGACTTGCCACTGTGCCGAGCGTGCAATCGCCCCGCCAAACACGCCCCACAGCATGGCGAGCGGCACCAGCATGATCGCCATGACCAGCGGATGCGCACGGACCAACTCACCAGGCAACGCAATCAACTTCCTCGCCGCCGCCCCCACCCGCGCTTCCCGCAACGCGCCCACCGCCTCCCCCAGCGCCCGATCCACCTGCACGCTGGGCCGATTCAAGATCGGCGTGCCGTCGCTCGCCGTGCTCATCCACAGGTCCGGCACGCGCGACAGCAGGATCAGCAGCACAACCAGAAAGAACGCCAGCCCCACGTGCGCGGGCCGCAGCGCCATCCCGCCCGCCCGCAGCAACCCTGGCCACACCAACCCGCGCGTCAAGTCATGAAACGACGGCAGCGGGAGACGAGGCGAAGGGGCGGGCGACATGCCGCGAGGATACGGGGCGAGCAGGAACAGCGAGACGGCGATCCGAACGCCCGGAGCCACAATCCCTCAACAGTTTTGAATCGCTGCCGGCACGCCAACAGCGATACCAGCCCAACGACGCTCGAGAGTCGCGCCGCTGGTATCGCTGACTGCGTTTCAGTTCGTCCCCGGCTTGCGCCACTTGATCCCCAGCGTCTTCGTCTCCGGGTCATACCCCACCTGGCTGTGTTTGGACAGCACATCCACCATCGCCGCAAACTCGCTTGCCGAGTCCAGCGCGATCTCGATATCGCTTCCGCCTTCAACGCGCAGGAACAGATGCCCGGAGTTGGTCTCCGGCTGATAGAAGGCCGAGTATGCGATGATGGTGTGCATGGGTGGCTCCTCGCCGGAGCGTAGTCCTTGAGGCCCCGGATGGGAGTCCGCCCGAAGCGACTGCGGCAAACTTCAAAATTGCCAAATTGCCAAAGCCAGCACCCGCTCACCTGTCTCACGTTCGCGCGTCCCCCTTCACATCCGCCCACCAACCGCTTGGGAAATTCAGCCATTTAGCCCTTTGGAAATTTCCTCCCAGTAACGCCCCGCCGCTTCGCCGATACAACCCACCCTGTGGCCCCGCCGCACTCTTCCAGCACCTTTGCCGTCCTCCGCCACAAGCACTTCCGCAACGTGTGGATCGCGGCGTTCATTTCGTCCATGGGCGGCTGGATGGAGATCGTGGGCGTGCAGTGGGCGATGGCTCAGGCGACCCTTGCGGACGCGTGGGTCAACGGCGACCGCCCCGGCGCGACCATCATGATGGCGTACTTGGCCGCGGCTCAGTTGCTGCCACAGCTTTTCTTGGGCGTGGTTGGCGGCGTGCTTGCTGACGTCGTCGATCGCAAGAAGCTCCTGCTCATCACCCAATCCGCTCGGATGGCGGTCGCAATCGCGTTGTGCGTGCTCGCGTTTCAGGGTGTGATCAATCCGTGGCTGCTGATTCTCCTTGGCTGTCTCGATGGCATCGCCATGGCCTTCAACATCCCCGCTTGGCAGGTGCTCACGCCACGGCTGGTGCCGCGTGAGGACCTGACCAGTGCCATCACGCTCAACGGCTTGCAATTCAATCTCGCGCGAGCACTGGGCCCTGCGATCGGCGGCGTCCTGCTGGGCTTCTGGGGACCGTGGCTGCTCTTCCTGCTCAATGCCATCAGCTACATCTTCGTGATCGCTGCTGTGCTGATCACGCCCGACGCCCCGCCCCCGCCCCGGGAGCCGGGAAAGAACCCCTGGGCCCTAGTGCGCGAGGCGTGGCACTACCTGCTGCACCATCGCGCGCCGCTCTATCTCATCCTCGCCATCAGCATTTTCAGCATGCTCGCGACGCCCCTGCTGCGGATGATGCCCATCCTTGTGAAGGAGACCTACCTCCCTGGTGCGGAAGAGCACCTGCAGGAGAAGGCCTACGGCGCGCTGCTGGGCGCGATGGGTGCGGGCGCCGTCGCGGGCGCGTTGCTCATCAAGCGCATTCCGGTCTGGTACCCGCGCCACCACTTCATCCCCATGAGCATCACTGGCTGCGGCCTCATGCTCTGCTGGTACAGCGCGAGCACCAACCTCATCATGGCCGGCGTGAGCGTCTTCCTCACCGGCATCTTCTGGATGTGGGCCTTCAACGCGTCGTTCTCAGCCCTCCAACTCCTCGTCGAAGACCGCATTCGTGGGCGCGTGCTCGCGATCGGCAACACGATCTCCTTCGGCTGCATGCCCCTGGGCGCATTTCTCGCCGGCGCAATCGGCGACCACGCCGCGACCTACACGATCGCCGGTCGCACCGGTCCGGGCCTTGGCGCGCAGATCGGCTTGGGCAGCGTCTCCCTCGCCCTCGTGATCGTGGGCCTGGCGATGCTCAATTGGCGCGTGCCCGAAGTTGACGGCCTCAAGCAAGGCGACGACGGCTACGACCGCAAGCCCGGCCTGCTGCGGGGCTTGCTGGCAAGCGCGCACCGGCGTGGCTGATCCAATCCCAGCCACTTCGTCGCTTGGTTGCTCCGTCACGTCTTGCCACTCACGCCGCCTTGAGGACCATCCCGCGGGCCTGATCGATCATCGCGAGGATGTCCTTGATCGGCTTCTTCTCGTTGCATGCCGTAGCGATGCTCTTCGCCAACTCACCCACCGCGATCAGATCCAACTTCGGCTTCTCGATCGCGACCTCGTCGTCTTCGCACAGTTCGAGAAACGATCGAGGATCAATCGGCTGATCGAACTTGACGCCAAGCTCATGCACGCGCCCACCGACGAGCCGGCAGCGCCGCACCAGGCTGGGAATCTGCATCGGTTCCCGATCGAGGGTCTTGATGGTGAGGAGGCATCTGGTGTTCGGCGCGACGAAGACGCCATGCAACAGAGACACTCCCTGCGAAGACATGTCCCGCGCAAAGACCTGGTACGCCTTGCGGGCGAGCGCGTCGCTCTGCAGGTCCATGCTCAGTTCTTTGGGCGGATCGATGCTGTACCGCTGGTTCACACGATGGCCGCGGCCCTTTCTTTCCAATTCATCGAGCGCGTCGCGCTGGTTGAGCACCTGCGCGAGTGATCGGAGGGCGTCGGGGGGCAATCGCACCGTGTTGATGGCATCCGCAGAATTCAAGACCACACACTCCCTTCCAGAGTGCGGTGCTCATCGTCTACCCACTTCTAGTGGTTCAGTACTAGTTGTTTCAACTCGCCCTGATTGCTGTGCTCACCCCGCATGTGGCTACTTGGTTTGCCCTAAGCCGCCTTCTTCTGGGACGCTTCGGCGGTGGACGTCAGCAGGCTTTGTATTCTTCGGACCTGCTCGCCGACCTCGACGGAGGTTGCGCCGGCTTTCACCATTCGCACCAACTCCTCGCACAGCGGCAGAACCGCGGTGCACGCGGCGTCGGCGGGCGAGCCCGCATCCTGATCGGACCCGGCCAGTTTGATCAGTGAAGACGCCGGCAGCGGCGCGGCAAATCGCACGCCCACATCATGAATCGCTCCCTTGATGTGGTCGCATCGCACCACCTCGCCGCTCGCGGTGGCCACGGGCTTGCGGTCCTTGTCGCAGACCACGAACATGCACTTGGTGCCCTTGTGCACGAAGTTTCCATGCAGCATGGCGAGGCCGCCACGGGAGATGTCACGAAGCGACACGATCACGCGTTGGGTCGCGCCCTCTGGAAGGAAGAACTCGCCCAGGACGCTGAACTCGGGCGGGAGGGCGTAGCGAGCGTCGGCCCGCTTCGCGACGTGGGCATTGCTCTTCTGCGCGACGTCGGCCATGAGGGCCTTTCGTTCCCCGTCTGACAGCCGCAACGATGAAGCCAACTGCCCCATTGGAAATCCTCCGAGTCCGACCGAGCACGCGGGTTGAATACCGCGTATGAAGGGTGTCGGCTGGCCTCATAGAATGCTTCAATCATGCAGACTCGACGACCCACACGACAGGTGCAACTGGGAGACTCACGCGTTGGCACCCTCCGAATTGGGGGTGGCTTGCCGGATGCCGCAGGGAATCCGACTTCCCCCGCGCCTGTGTCCGTGCAAACGATGACGGCCGGTTATACCCACGATATTGACGCTTGCGTGCGGGAAATCCACAAACTCGCGGCGGCCGGGGCGGATGTGGTCCGAGTAGCGGTGCCGGAGAAGAAGGACACTGACGCGCTGCGGCACATCATTCCGCAGGTCCGAGTACCCATTGTCGCGGACGTCCACTTCCACTTTCAGCGCGCGCTCGAGGCGGTTGAGGCGGGGGTCCACAAGATCCGACTGAATCCCGGCAACATCAACGACCGGGAGCAGGTGATCGAAGTGATCAAGGCTTGCAAGGCGCGCAACCTGCCCATTCGCGTGGGCGTCAACGAAGGCTCGATCATCGAGCGGCGCGACAAGCAGAAGCGCATGAAGGAACTGGGCGCGGTCTTCAGCGACAAGAAGCATGGGTACATGCTGGCGATCATGATCGCCAAGCTTGAGGAATACCTCGACATCTTCTACGAGCAGGACTTCTACGACATCGTGATCAGCGCGAAGAGCATGGACGCGGCGTTGGTCGTCGATGCGTACACCGAAATCTCCAAGCGCTTCGATCACCCGCTGCACCTGGGCGTGACGCACGCGGGGCCGAAGGAGACGGGCTGTATTCGGAGTGTCGCGGCATTGGGCGCGCTGCTCTGCAACGGCGTTGGCGACACCGTCCGCATCAGCTACGCGAACGATCCGATCTATGAAGTCGAAGATGGCCTCGAACTGCTCTGGTCGCTGGGGCTGCGCGAGCGCAAGGGCGTGGACCTGATCGCGTGCCCGACGTGCGGACGCATTCAGGTGGACCTCTTCACACTCGTGCAAGACGTCCGCAAGCAACTCGCGGCGAAGGTCACGGTGCCCATGAAGGTCGCTGTGATGGGCTGCATCGTGAATGGACCGGGCGAAGCCGAGGGCGCAGACGTCGCCGTCTTCGCGGGCGACCGGCGCGGCATCATTTATGTGCAAGGCGAGCGCGTCGCGAACGTGCCCGAGCCGGAGATTCTGGACCGTTTGCTCGCCGAGTGCTTGGAGTTCCAGGGCAAGGTGCTGCGCGGCGAGGCGAAGCTGGGCGAGAAGAAGGTGAGCATCACGCCACCGGACCCGTTGGGGGAACTGGGAAGCGGGTGGGAGAAGGTGGCGGCGGGGATGGTGGAGCAGACCAGCGGGGGCAGCAAGCCCGCGAAGTTGACGATTGGCGGACGGTGATGCCGTGCGTTTCGCACGCGAGGGCCCCGTCTGGCTGCAAGGGAGACTTGCCATGAGCGAGCGAGTGACGATCTATGTGTCGCTCTTGGATGAAGGAATTGACGTGTGGCGACCGGTGCTTGCCGAGCACGTTCGCGAGAACGTGTATCGCATCGCAGATCAGCCGCACCCTGAAGATGAAGTGTGGGAGTTCTTGCCCGGCACATTGGTGCTCTGTAAACAGATACAACTCGACGAAGGTCCCGTACTTGCCGCGATTCGTGTTGTGCAAGAGTGAGGCAGCTGGCGTTGTTCGGTCCTGTTGAAGGTGATCAACTTGAAGACAGCATGACTCAGCCAGTGCTGCATTCTGCCCGCTTTGTGGCTGGCTGTATCGAGTGCGTTGAAGCGGATCGCATCGATCTTGGTGCGTACGACGTTCGTTGCCGGCGGCGTCGAGGATGGTGGAGCAGATGAGCAGCAAGCCCGCGAAGTTGACGATTGGCGGAAGGTGACTTCGTGCGGCTCACGCACGATGATGCGGCGGAAGCTGGGTGCATTGACGGCTTGAGAACGTGGTGCACACGAGCGCACCCACGGCGTCGCTGCGGCGGAGCTACGCTCGCGCGTGTCGCGATTGCCGTTTGATCCTGGGAAGATGGCCGGGCCGGTGACGCCTGCGAGCGGCGGTGGGCCGGGAGCTGGCGAGGTTCCGGCGGGGTCCCCCACTGCTGCCGCGAACTCGCCCTGGTCCGTGTCGCAACTGGCGGCGAAGGTCACCGGCGCGCTTGAGCGAGGCCTGCCCGACAAGATTCGCGTCGTGGGCGAGGTGTCGGGGTTTCGCGAACGCACGCACTGGTACTTTGACCTCAAGGACGAGGAGTCGGTCGTGTCGTGCGCGATGTTCGCGAACGCGGCGAAGCGGGCGATCATGCCCGCGACGGGCGACAAGGTTGTCGTCACGGGACGCATCGACTTCTACGCCAAGCAAGGCAAGGTCACGCTCATCGTTGAAAAGCTCGAGCCAGTGGGGCGTGGTGCGCTCGATGCTGCGCTCAAGAAGCTGGTTGAAGAAGCGCGGGCGTTGGGATGGCTTGCGCCCGAGCGCAAGCGGGGGCTGCCGCGCATGCCGCGACGCGTCGCGGTGGTCACGAGCCGGAGCGGGGCGGCGTTGCAGGACGTGCTGGTGACGATGCGCAAGCGATGTCCGGGTGTTGAGGTCGTTGTCGTCGATGTGCGGGTGCAGGGTGATGACGCGGTGCCGGAGATCGTCGAGGCGATCGAACTCGTCGGGAGGCGGGCCGCGGCATTGGGCATTGATGCGCTGCTCGTCACGCGCGGCGGGGGCTCGATGGAGGACCTGTGGTGCTTCAACCATCGCGAGGTCGCGCGGGCCATCGTCGAGTGCGAGATTCCAGTGGTCGCGGCGATCGGGCACGAGACGGATACGACGCTTGCGGAACTGGTCGCGGACGAACGCTGCGCCACGCCCACGCAGGCGGCGATGCGGCTCGCGCCCGATCGCGATGCATTGCTTCGAGAAGTTGATGCGACGCAGCGACGGCTCACGATGCTGCTGCAGCGGACGATTCGCGAGGCGGCGTATCGATTGGAGCAAGTCGAGCGGTTTGAGCTGTTCGCGGAGCCCGCCGCGCTGGTCGCGGCTCGCGAGGAAGTGCTTGCGGGGCTTGCGAAAGGCCTGGATCAGGCGATGCGCGGGCGATTGACCCGGGAGCGCGAGCGATTGGCGCACGCGGGTGCGGGCGTGCAGCGGGCGAGTCCCGCGGCGATCGTCGCAGCGTCACAGGAGCGATTGGAGGGGCGCGTGTCGCGGCTTCGCGGCGCGATGGCGGCGCGGCTGGCGCGGTGCGAGCAGCGATTGGACGGGGCATCGCGCGAGTTGCGGGCCGTTGGGCCGGCGCAGGTGCTGGGGCGCGGGTATTCGGTCACGCTGCGCGAGGATGGCATGATCGTGAGAGCGACGGGCGATGCGCCGGCGGGAACGGTGCTGACGACGCGATTGGCGGATGGGAGCGTGCGATCACGCGTCGAGGGCGAGGCGCTGCGGGGCGGGATTGGCAAGCCGCGGGTGCGGCTTGGGGTGAAGAAAGATGATGGGGCGCAGGGTGGGTTGTTTGGGTGAGGAGTCGCCGCGGTGCGTGATTCATACCCTGTAGTGTGGTCAACGTCACCAAGAGCAAGTGGACCGGACGGCTGATGGCCGCGATTTTTGCGGGGGGGCCGCTTTCGGGGTTGGTGCTGCTCCCATTTCTAGCAGACAAGGAGATGCGAGCGGGGGTGTGGTTGCTGGCGGCGTTGCTGCTCGCGGGATTCGCGGCATGGGTCGCAGCGACGAAGATCCGGCGGGCCCGTGCGAAACGGCGAATGGTCTTCACCAACGTGTGTGGAACATGCGGGTATGACCTGCTCAAGACGCAGATTCGGCCGGCGGGGGAGGGGAATCCGAATGACTGGACGGTGTGTCCGGAGTGTGGGCGCGGGCAGGCGGTGGTGAGGGCACACTCGCTGAGCGATGACGCCAACGCGAGCGGAGCGTGACTCGACGTGAGTCGTTGGTTACTTCTTCTTGAAGAACTCGTCGGGGTTGTCGAGGGCGATGCTTGCGGCGACGAGCATCATCTCGAACCGGGCATCGTCAAACTTTTCGGAATCTTCAATCCTTGCGAGTGCCTTCGCGACCTTGTCGTGCTTCTCAAGCCACTCAAGGCGATCATCAACTTTCTTCAGCTTCCAGAAAGCGGGCGGTAGTACGTCACTCACCCTCTGGAGTTGTTTGCTCACACGCCGGAGGGCAAGAGACTTGGCCGCATCGACGACAAGTTCAAAGATGCGGGGCTTGTTCACCAGAACGCCGACCACGAGGCCATCCATCGGCACTGCCCCCGAAAAGGACGCGAATGCGCAGGCTCGAAGCTGGTTGATGGTGAGTTTGCTCTCTGGCAACCACTGACCACGTGCGTTGCAAACCGCAGCGTCCAGCTCATCGTTCAAGTCGTAGATCGTGTTCTGAATCCGTTGGCCTTCCTCTGACTCAGAGGCCGGCGCACCGGGACGGTCCCCCCAGCTCGCTAGGGTCTTCACATAGCTCCGCTTGATCGGCTTCATCAGAGTCACCCCAAAGTGAATTGCGCTCAGTGCGCCGCAGTCTGACTCGCTTCAGTCGCGATCCCGTTCTTCTTCTTGTAGTCGGCGAGGGCCGCGCGGATTGCGTCCTCAGCCAGCACCGAGCAGTGGATCTTGACCGGCGGGAGGCTGAGTTCCTCGACGATCTGGGTGTTCTTGATCGCCTCGGCCTGGTCCAGGGTCTTGCCCTTGAGCCATTCGGTGGCGAGCGAGGACGACGCGATCGCGCTGCCGCAGCCGAAGGTCTTGAACTTGGCGTCTTCGATCTGGCCGGTTGCCTGGTTGACCTTGATCTGGAGCTGCATCACGTCGCCGCACTCGGGCGCGCCGACGAGGCCGACGCCGACGTCCTTGCGGTTCTTGATGTCGGCCTGGGTGCCGAAGGAACCGACGTTGCGGGGGTTTTCGTAGTGGTCGATGATTTTGGGGCCGTATGCCATCGGGAGACTCCGTAAAGCGAAAAGCGAAAAGCAGCAAAGCGAAAAGCCTGGGTTCGGATACGAGTTCAGTTCGAGCAGCGCAGGCGGACTTTTCGCTTTTCGCTTTGCTGCTTTTCGTTTTACCTAGTGGTGCGCCCACTCCACCTTGCTGATGTCAATCCCTTCCTTGTGCATGTCGTAGAGCGGGCTCATTTCGCGGAGGCGCTTGACGGCGAAGGTGATCTTCTCGATCGCGAAGTCCACCTGCTCTTGCGTGGTCCAGCGGCCCAGGCTCAGGCGCAGGCTGCTGTGGGCGAGTTCGTCGCCCACGCCCAGGCCCTTGAGGACGTAGCTGGGCTCAAGGCTTGCGCTGGTGCACGCGCTGCCGCTGCTGCAGGCGATGTCCTTGACGGCCATCATGAGGCCTTCGCCTTCGACGAAGCCGAAGCTGATGTTGGCGATGTGGGGGAGGCGCTTGTCCTTGTGGCCGTTTACCGCGCTGTAGTCCAGGCTCTTGAGCAGGCTGTCTTCCATGTGCTTGCGGAGCTTGAACAGCCTCGCAGCGTCGTGTTCCATCTCGTTCATCGCGATTTCGCAGGCCTTGCCCAGGCCCACGATGCCGGTGACGTTGAGCGTGCCGCTGCGGAAGCCGCGTTCCTGACCGCCGCCGTCGAAGAGGGATTGGAGGCGGACGCGGGGCTTCTTGCGGCGGACATACAGGGCGCCGATGCCCTTGGGGCCGTAGATCTTGTGGCCGCTGAAACTGAGCAGGTCGATGTTGTCCTTCTCGACATCGGTGGGCATCTTGCCGACCCACTGGGTGCCGTCGACGTGGAAGACGATGCCGCGTTCCTTGCAGAGCTTGCCGATCTCGCGGACTTCGTTGATCGTCCCGATCTCGTTGTTGGCCCACATGATGCTGACGAGGATGGTGTCCTCGCGGAGGGCCTGCTTGATCATCTCGGCGGTGTAGACGCCATCGACGGGCGGATCGACGAAGGTGACGTCGAAGCCTTCCTTCTGGAGGCGCTTGCAGGGGTCGAGCACGGCCTTGTGCTCGATCAGGCCGGTGACGATGTGGCCACGCTTGGCTTGGCCGGCGGGGGCCTTTTCGTACATGTACGCAGCGCCCTTGATGGCGAGGTTGTTGCCTTCGGTCGCGCCGCTGGTGAAGATGATTTCCTTCTCGTCGGCGTTGAGGAGTTTGGCGACCTGCTCGCGGGCCTTGTCGACGCCTGCCTCCGCGTCCCAGCCGTACTTGTGGTTGCGGCTGCCGGTGTTGCCGAACATCTGCGTGAAGTACGGCAGCATCGCCTCGACGACGCGGGGGTCGCAGGGGGTGGTCGCGGCGTGGTCCATGTAGATGGGCGAGGAGGGAGCGGCGGGCTTGGTCATGGCGTGATCTTTCGGAAGCCCGCGGGGGTTTCCCGGGGCGGCGATTGGTCTCAAGGCAAGAAAGCTGAGTTGGTTCGCTGAATTGCCGAGTTTGGACGCGGTTTCGGCGGATAGGCGATCGTTGTGTCTGCAATTGAGACGGGGTCTCAACTGATGACTCCTACTGGTGACACTAGGAATGTTGGAGAGCGGGCGTTCGTGGTTGGTGGCGGCGAAAGGTGAAAAATCTTGTGATTTCAGGGGAATTGGGGATCGGGAGACAGGGAAAGCCGGGATGTTCTGGTTTTCCCATAACCCCCGCAGTTTCGCGTGGTAGAAATCATGCCGACGCGGGGCGCCGGCACTTTCGGGAGCCACTCATGAAGCGGAAGCAACGGCGGGCGTTCACACTGGCGGACACGGCGGGTCTGGCGGCGGCGATCGGGCTGATCGGGGTGGTGGCGATTGCGCAGCAGGCGAAGGAGGACATCGCCGCTCGGCAGATCAAGGACGCGACGCAGATTCGCGGCGTCCATCAAGGGATGGTGCTTTGGGCGCAGAACAACGAGGATCGGTATCCGATTCCATCCAGACACGACAGCCAGGACCAGACGATCAAGGCGACCGACCCGGCAACCAAGGACACGACGGCGAACATCTACTCGATGCTCATCTACAACGGGTACATGCCCGCGTCGATTCTGGTGTCGCCCGCCGAGGCGTCGCTGAGCATCCTTGCGGATCAGGATTACGAACTGACCAACCCCAAGGCGGCGGCGACGCCGGCGACAGCGCTGTGGGACCCGGCGTTCAGCGCGGACTTCACGCGTGGGAACATCGGGAACACGAGCTACGCGCATCAGATTCCAGCGTCGGAGCGGCGCGAGCGGTGGAGCAACACGTTCCAAGCGAACGAGCCGATCGTGAGCACGCGCGGGCCGCGGGTGGAGTCGGAGGATGAGGTGCGGGACGCGGAGGGGAAGGTGAGCGTGGTGCCGGAACTGGCCAATGACGTGAGCCAGACGTTTGATATGTTTGGTGAGGGAAAGAGTTGGAAGGGCAACGTCGCGTTCAACGACAACCATGTGGAGTTCCTCACGGAACTCACGCACAAGGACGTGCAGTACGACATTGACAAACCGCTGGGCGAACAGGGGCCGCGGCGTGCGTTGGACGTGATCTTCTTTGACGAGAGCGACGCGAAGAACCGGCAGAACGCGTATCTGGGCATCTTCACGAAGGCCGGGGAGCGGACGAAGGGGTATCGGGCGATTTGGGATTGAGGGGGGAAGAGACGGAGAGACGAAGAGAAGAAGAGACGAAGTGGAAGGCATGCGAGGCGTTCACACTTCGTCTCTTCGTCTCTTACCTTCACACCGTCCCAAACATTCGATCCCCCGCATCGCCAAGCCCCGGCACGATGAAGCCGTGTTCGTTCAGCTTCTCGTCGAGGGCGGCGGCGTAGATCTGCACGTTCGGGTGCGCGGCGGAGAGAGTTTGGACGCCTTCGGGGGAGGCGACGATGGCGAGGACGCGGATGTCTTTCGCGCCGGCGGCTTGCAGCACGGCGATGGCGCGCACGATCGAGCCGCCGGTGGCGAGCATGGGGTCCACGATCAGGATCGGGCCTTCGCCTGCGTCCTTGGGAAGACGCTCAAGGTACAGCGATGGCTTGAGCGTGGCTTCGTCGCGCGAGAGGCCAAGGTGCCCGACGCGAGCCTCGGGCATCACGCTCAGGACGCCCTCGGCCATGCACAGACCGGCGCGGAGGATGGGCACGACAGTGACGGGCTTGGCAAGCCGGTGGCCTTTGGTCATCGCGACGGGCGTGCGCACGTCGCAGGGAATCGTCGGCAACTCGCGCGTCGCTTCGTACACCATCAGCGCGGCGAGCTGCTTGACGAGTTCGCGGAACTCGCTGTGGCCGGTCGCCGCGTCGCGCAAGCGTGCGAGCTTGTGGGCGAGGAGGGGGTGGGTGAAGCGGTGGAATGTTGAATGCACTTGATGCCTCATCTTTCTGGCGCCAGCCCGATCAGTTCTACATATCTGCCCAAGGAATAGATCCGAACTCGCGCACCCCAAGACTCAACAGGTTGGGAACTGCCATGAACCATGATGTCTATGTCGAAGATGTACTCTTCAGGGCCGCACCGCCCCACGAGTGTTGGGTTGGTGCAAAGCACGCTCAGTTTCTCGCCGCTTCTGATGCGCGATGACACGGCCTCATGCCACTCGGGTAGCACCTGCAAACCGAGCAGCGATGCACTGCATCTTGACAAAGACGTCTGAGCCGTTCGAAGGATCCACGATCGCTCATCGATAGCTCCATCAAGCCGACATCGCTTGATGTACTGATCAGGAAAAAGCAAGACCGGAGCGTCCACGCTCGAATCCCAGCCGCCCACAGACATTTCGAAGTTGCCCAGGAGCTGCTGTCGATTCTTGACGTACCAGTCTCGCAACCAGCGGATGGTGGACTCGCTTGCGAGGTCCTTGTTCGCCTGAGAGGCTAGAAACTCAAATGACCAAAACGCCTCGCGAAGTGCAATCCGATTCTCCCCGGTTGCCCGGGCATACGCGTCGAAGAGCAACTCCACTCCCGACCCTGGTCCTCGCCTGATGTCGTGTTCATGCAGGAGAATCACCAGAGGGCTATGCAGCCTGCCACCAGCATCGAAGAGCAAAGCTGCTTCCACTGCATCACTTTGGCCCGACGCCAAGGCGCGGATCAGCAAGCCCTCGAACGACCAAGCGATCCACTCGCCTGAACCTTGCTGCGGCCTGAGCAGTAAGGCTTCCCGAACTTCATCGGTTGTCAACTCTTGAGCGAGCCGGTGTCCCGCGCTCATGAGTGCAGTCCATCGCGACTTTGGATTGACATTCGGATCGAGTTGCGACGTCAACTGCGCCCATCGAGCATCACATCGCCGCATCAGATCACTCGCGCTGGACTGATGGGTCGTCGGTGGCAACGTCGATAACGCCGCACAGCCAACCGTCAGCGCGATCATGACCAGCCAATTTGCAGCGTTCATCTGACGCACGCTTCACTGTACTGCCGACGCATCACGTGGTTGCGATCATGGTGCGTTTGTCGGCCCCGTTCCGCCCTGTTGCGATCCCCCACCGCCACCTCCCCCACCGCCGCGTCTGCGGCGACGGCGGCGACGGTTGCCATCACCGGCCGACGGGCCGCCTTCGGGGCCGCTGCGCGGGGCGTCGTCGATGATGTCGTCG
>JALHOJ010000070.1 GCA_022843045.1 Phycisphaerales bacterium | reverse complement strand
CGTGCTGGTGATCTGCACGCCCGTCGCATGCGTCGTGATGCAGTTGTTGAAGATGCGATACTGCGCATCGCGGACCCAGATCGCCGGCGCGTTCGTGTTCTCGTCAAAGGTGTTGTTGACAATGTTGATGGTCGTGTTGACCGTCGGCGAAGCACCCGAGCCACTGTTGAAGCCCTCGACGCGCACGCCCCCTGCCCGATTGTCAAACACGCGGCAGTTGGTCATCGTCAGCGTGCCCCGCTGGTGCAGCACGCCTTGCACTCTGTTGCCGTAGATGCCCACGCGGTTGAGCGTGACCACCGAGCCCGCGCCGAAGATCGCAATGCCCCCGCCAGTGGTCCGGCTGTTGTACATCGCACCCGTCGTCGCGGTCAGAGTCGCGCTGTTCACGATGACATTGTGATCCGCAGCGTTCAGGAAGTTCGAGCCAGTGGTCGTCAGCGTTGCGCCCAGGAGCAGTTCCAGCCCATCGTCGCTGCCATCCCGCACCGAGCAACTTGCCATCACGCCGTTCGCGGCGTTCCAGACGACCGTGTCGCCCCCATACCGAAACGTCATACTCGCCACGCGGATGAACTGGTGATTGACCCGCAGGGCCGTGTTGGTGCCCGTGGCCGCGATCGTGATCGTTCCCGTGTCGCCGGTCTGCGTGTTGCTCCCGATGATCTGAATCTGCCCCGTCGTCGCGTTGGTACCCGCCCGCACCGTCGTGAGGTTCTCGGTGTAGGTCCCACCGCCAACATACACGATGTCCCCGGGGTTCGCCGCGTTCAATGCCCGCTGCACCGTTCGAAACGCCGTCGTGCGGCTCGTGCCGTTGTTGGTGTCGCTCCCCGAGAGTCGGACGTAGTACACCACCGCCTGCGCAGGCAGCACGAAACACAACACCGCAGCCATCACGCCAAGCATGCGCGCGGAGCGGGCAGGGACTCGAAGGGAAGCCATGCTCATGCCATGTGAATCGACCGGACGCAAGCTCGCGGCCGCCCAGCCGGGCGAGGATCGCGCCATGCGTGCCGCCTGTAACGACTATGCCGACGAGCGACCGGAATCGGGTGGCTCTTTCCGCACCGAACCGCCCCCCAACTGCGCCTGCAGGCTCTCCGCGATCGCGACTTCATGCAGCCGCATGCTCGCCCGATCCAGCGCTTCCTTGGCCTGCTGAAACGCGTTGGGATCCACGCTCCGCCAGTCGCGCTTGGCCGCTTCAACCAACCCCCGCACCGCCGCCACCTGCTCGCGCAGCGACGCCGCGTACGCCGGCTCAAGCAGCGTCTGCACGCGATCAAGCGTGCGACTGATCGCGCTCACATCAAGCATCGCATGGCTGATCAGGTCCGCGATGCGATGCCTGGTCATGTCCTCGCGCGCGTGCGTCAGGCTCTCACGCTCGATGCGGTCCACCTCATCGCTCGTGAGCCCGTGATTGGGCACCACCTGCATCGTCGCGCGCTTGCCGCTCCGCCGCTCGACCGCGCCCACATTCAGAACCCCGTTCGCATCCACCAGGAACGTCACCTCAAGCTGCGGCAGCCCCGCAGGCATGGGCGGAATCCCGCGCACGTGCAACTCGCCCAGCTTCCGGCAATCCGCCGCCATCTCCCGCTCGCCTTGATAGACCGTCAGGCGAATCGACGTCTGATTGTCCACGCTCGTGCTGAACATCTCGCTGGCTCGAGCCGGCACCGGACTATTTCGCACGATCAACTTCGCCACCGCGCCGCCCACCGTCTCCAATCCCAGCGACAGCGGAATCACATCCAGCAGCAACGACCCCTTCGTCGTGCCCGCCAGAATCGCGGCCTGCACGCTCGCCCCCAGCGCGACGGCCTGATCCGGATCAATCGCGGTGTACAGCTGCTTCCCAAAGAACCCGCCCACGCGCTCCCGTACCAGCGGAATCCGCGTGCTCCCGCCCACCAGGATCACCGCGTCAATCACCTCCGCAACCGGCCCTTCCGGCAGCCCCTTCCCCCGCGCATCCCGAATCGCCTGCTCGCAGGATCGCAGCGTGCGCTCCACCAAAGGCGTGATCAACGCATCAAACTCCGCGCGATTCAGTTCCCACCCCCGCCCGTCCGATCCGCCTCCCTCCTCACCCTCAGGCAATCGAAACTCCGCCCGCTCGTGCTCGCTCAACGCGTGCTTGACCCGCCGGGCCTCGCGGACGACGGCGGCAACTTCTTCGCGATCAAACCCCGCAATCGCAAACGGCTCCGCCTTCGCAGATGGACCGTCCCCACCCCCCCACAGCCGCATGCCAAACGCCCGCGCCAGCGCTTGATCGATGTCATCCCCGCCAAGGTGCGTGTCCCCCGCCGTCGCAAGCACCTGATAAAAATCCGTCTCGCCCGCAGCGTCAGCAGGCGTCAGCCGCAGCACGCTCACATCAAATGTGCCGCCCCCAAGGTCATACACCACCACATGCGACACCTCGCGCCGATTCCGCTGCGCGTCCCGCGTCAGTCCGATGCCATACGCCAGCGCCGCCGCCGTCGGCTCAGGCACGATCCGCACCACATCCAGCCCCGCCAATCGCCCCGCCGTCCGCGTTGCCTGCCGCTGCGCGTCATCGAAGTACGCCGGCACCGTGATCACGGCCCGTCGCACCGCTCGACCCAGCCGCGACTCGGCGATGCCCTTGAGCTTGGACAGCACCAGCGCGGAAACCTCTTCGGGACTCGCAGTCGCGCCGGGTGTGATCCGCACGCGCGCCGTATCCCGTTCGCCCGGCACCACGTGGTACGACAAGTACGGCAGATCGCTCCTGGCATCCGAAAGTGATCGCCCGATCAGACGCTTGACGCTGGAAACGGTCACACTTGAAGCGACGCCCTCCGGCGCGGGCAGCATGGCTTCGTTGCCAACCACGGTCGCCATCACCGCGCCGCGTTCATCCGCGTCATACCGCACCACGCTCGGTACCAACGCTCGATCCCGCTCATCCAGCAACACCCGCGGCCCCGCTGCATCGCACAGCGCAACCAGGCTGTTCGTCGTCCCCAGATCGATGCCCACGATCACATCGGACGAATCCGCCGACCCTGACGCACGCGATGCATTCGACATGCTCAAGGCGAAGCCTCCACCGACACACTCGCGGCGGACAAAGCAGGCGGCACCAGCGGCGTCGGCCCCGCATCACGCCAACTCCACCCTCGCAGCGTCCGCAACGCGGCTTCCACCCCTCGCCAAGCACTCGCCGCGGATCGGTCCGTCACTCGACCGGCGATCTGCTCGTCTGTCGCTTGCGAAGCTGCCTCGCTCGAAGTCGCCCGAGCGTCCTCCGACGCAACCGGCAAAATCGTAAAGCTCCGCCGCCGCCCCGCCGCGCTCCACCACACGCCCACCATCCCCGTGCCCGCCGCGACCGGCTGCGGATTCGCGCGATCTTCGATCGTGCCGATCGCTTCGCCCGCGTCGCCCACCGGCTGCCCCGCCGCGTTGGGCGCAAGCAATCCCGATGCGTGCAGCGTGCGATACAACTCCTCGCGCTGCTCGCGCGACACCCGCCGCACGATGGGCGGCAGCCTTCGCTCCGGATCCAAGCGCCCAAACGCCGCCCGCAGCGTCCCGTCGCTCGCAAGCAGATAGCACGCCGGCTCGAGCAACGCCCCCGTCCGCTGATCGGGCGGCGTCGTCGCACTGGATGCCAGCCCCGCCGGGATGATCACGCCGAACGCAAAGTCCTCGGGCGAAGCCGCTCCAGCATCCAAGCGCGACCCGCCCGCACACCCTGCGAGAGCGACGGCCCAAGCCACGCACATGATGACAAGCAACACCACTCGCTGCACGCCCCAGCGTAGTGCGCGTCGGCCTCGCCTACTTCTGCCCCAGCTTCCGCTTGACCGCATTCAGGAACTTGTTGAGGTAATGGTCCTCGCCGATCATGTACCGCATGATCGCCCGCGGAATCGCGCTCTTGACCGTGCCCGTCTCCGTCACTGTGAGCACGCTGCCGCCGGTCGCCGCGGGCTCGACGACATGATCCCACGAACCCGAAAATGGCCCGTTGTCATCACGAATCGTGCGCAGCACCCGCCCCCGCCCGTTGCTCGCCGCCGACGGCGGCTCAAACACATCGTTGGTGGTCACAAAGCTATTCCGCCCCATGTGCTGCCGCCACACCTGCCTGCCGTGGTCGTCCGGCAACCGCTCCATCTTCGTGAACTCGGGCATCCACGCCGGAAAACTCTCCATGTCATTGATCGTCGCCCACACCACCTCCGGCGCCGCGCCGATCTCGATGCTGGCCTTTGCCACATGCGTCTCAGGCAACCGCGAACCCAAAATCCCCAACACGCCAACCAACGTCAGCAACAGCCCCACAAGCGTGAGTACCACATACAGCCACATGCGCCAAACTCCAAGCCCCCATCACACTCGCTTCCACGAATGCCAAATCTCGAATGCCTCCTCCCCTATGCCTACTTCTTCCGCCGCAAGTGAAATGTCGCGTGCGTGTCCTCGCTCATCCTCCCACGCTCATAGCTCCGCCACGCCGCCGTCATCTTGTCCGGCCCGTCCATCGTGAGCGTCAGGTCGCCCATGTACGACTGGTCCCCGCCCGCGAAGTTGGTCACGCTGTCAAACTGAAAGTGAATCTGGTTCGCCGGGTGGTTGTGCCCGTCATTCGCCACCGCCCGCATCCGCGGCTGGTTCCCGATCGCGCAGTAATGCGTCACCACGACGCTGTCGCCATCAAGGTGATACGTATTGGTCATCTCATAGGGCGAGCCCGGCATCATGATCTCGCGCACCACGCTGCCGCCCGACGACACCGTGAACACGTTCGACACCTTCCACTCCCCGGGCTTCTCCGCGTCCTCATGCTCCCACTCGCCCGCGAGGCCCTTGATCTTGTCCATCATCGCGATGGTCGCAGGCGAAGCCGCCTGCACCGCCTTTGCCCGCCCCCCACCTTCCGCCCCGCCCGCACACGTGCGACACGTCTGACACCCCGCCAGCCCGCCCACAGCGACCAAACCACACGCGAGGACGACGACGCCGGAACGGATGTGCATGATCAACTCCTTCTGAATTGGCAATGGGAACCCCTTGGGAGCATCCTACCAGATCGTGAACGAGGTTGCAAGGGGCTATCGCACCCGAATGCGCGAATCTTCGACGATCCACAGCCGCCCAGCCAGGGGTGTTTGCTCGACTTCACGAATCACGGCACCGATCGCTCGCAGAATCGATGGCAAACTCTGCCTGCCCAGCCGAAGCACCACGATGCCCGGAAACGCCGCCGGTACGTACGTCGTCGTATCCGCGAACCCCATGTCCGCCGTGATAATCGCCCGCCCCTCCACCCTCGCGACGTCCGCAATCGCCGGATCCGCGCTGCCCGTGAGCGATTCCTCGCCAACGGTGTGCGCGTCGTGCCCGGCATCCCGGGGCAGTTCCGCGGCTTCCACCGGCAAATTCTCGTTGATCTTGAACTTCATGCGTCGGCCTACGCGGCGTCTGGCCGCGCGATCACTCGTTCCTTCGCCAAGTCCGAGGCATACGCAAGCGCGGCACGCACATCAGCAGCGGTCACGGGCGGGTAGCTCTTCACGATCTGCTCTGCGCTCAGCCCATCCGCGAGATTGTCCAGAATCACGCTGACCAGCACTCGCGTCCCTCGAATGCACGCCTGCCCATGGCAGACTTTGGGATCAACCGCGATGTGATCTTGCCAGCGCATGAGCAATGGTACGACCGCGTTCATCACCGCATCGCAGACGCGCACCCAGCCCTCCAACAATCCTCCAATGCCCTTCGCCCCCATCCCCGCCGTGCTCGAAGCCCTCCGCCAGGGCAAGATGGTCATCCTCACCGACGACGAAGACCGCGAGAACGAAGGCGATCTGGTCCTTCCCGCCCAGTTCGTCACGCCCGAAGCCGTCACCTTCATGCTCAGCAAGGCCCTCGGCTACCTATGCCTCTCTCTCCCCGAGGAAGAATGCGATCGCCTCGCCCTCGTCCCCCAATCCACCATCAACACCAGCCAACGCGGCACCGCCTTCACCGTCTCCATCGACCTGCACCCCAAGCACGGCGGCACCACCGGCGTCTCTGCCAAGGAACGCGCCAAGTGCATCCAGATGGCCACCGATCCGCGCCACACCGCCGAAGACTTCGTCCGCCCGGGCCACATCAATCCCCTGCGCTCCCGCACGGGCGGCGTCCTCGTCCGCAACGGCCAGACCGAAGGCAGCGTCGACCTCTGTCGCCTCGCAGGCCTCAAGCCCGCCGCCGTGATCATCGAAGTCATGCGCGAAGACGGCGAGATGGCGCGCGTGCCCGACCTCGAAAAGTTCTGCGCCGAGCACGGCATGCTCATGTGCAGCGTCGCCCAGATCGTCGAATATCGCCTTGCCCGCGAGAGCCTTGTCAAGCGCATCGGCCCGCGCGAGGGCCGCCCCGTCCGCACCGCCTTCGGCGAGTTCCGGGCCCACTTGTACCAGAGCGTCGTCGATCCACTTCCGCACGTGGCACTGACGATGGGCGAGGTGGCTGCCCCGCAGGTGGCCCGCCCCTCCGGGGCGGGAGGCTCCCCTCCTTCTTCCACCCTCGTCCGCATGCATCGCCGCAGCCTTCTGGGCGACGTCTTCATGGATTTGGACTCCAGCGCCGACGGCGCGAGCGGAGCGGTGCTGCATGATTCCATGCGGATGATCGCGAAGGAGGGGCGCGGCGCGATCGTGTATCTTCGCACCACCAACACGACTCCGGCGACCGCCGACTCGAGCTTGACAGACCTCGAAGGTGCGCTCCAGACCATCCACGCCGACCACGCCCAATCCGACCGCGCCGACCTCCAAGCCCGCGCCCAGGCCGCCTCCGTCATGCCCCTGCGCGAATACGGCGTCGGCTGCCAGATCCTCCGGGACCTTGGCCTCTCCAAACTCCGCCTCATCACCAACTCCAGCCGCAGCGTCCCCGGCATCGAGCACTTCGGCCTCGAAATCGTCGAACGCGTGCCCACACGCTGAATCCGCCACGAAACGCGCCCGTCAGGAAGCGTCGCATACCAGCGGCTCTCGATCTCGCCGCTCGCATCGTCTTCGCGCTCCAATCTCCCGCTCAAGGATCCTCGGATGTTCTCTCGCCTCTTGCTCGCCACGCTCTTGATGCCTCTCGTGTCGCTCGCGGCGTGCGCCGCGCCGCGAGCGCAATCCACCGCCGCACAAGTTCAAGACGCTTCATCGCCCGCCCCCATCCGCCACTCCACCGCCACCGGTCCCCTCCGCATCGCCGTCGTCGGCATGGTCCACGGCCACGTCGAAGGCCTCCTCTGGGCCGCCAAGGAGCGCGACGACGTCGACATCGTGGGCGTCTACGAGCCCAACCAAGCCCTCTTCGATCGCCTCGCCGGCAAGTACAACCTCGCCCCCTCGCTCCACTACACCTCCCTCGACGCGATGCTCGACGCAACCAAGCCCGAAGCCGTCAGCGTCATGACCTCCATCGCCGACCACGCCATGGTCGCACAGGCCTGCGCCCCCCGGGGCGTCCACATGCTCTTCGAAAAGCCCCTCGCCTTCAGCACCCGCGACGCCCGCCTGATCGCCGACGCCAGTTCCACCCACGGCGTGCTCGCCCTCACCAACTACGAAACCAGCTGGTACGCCAGCGTCCGCGAAGCCAAGCGCCTCGTGGACTCTGGCGATCGCGCCCCGATCCGCCGCATGATCTTCCGCCACGGCCACAAAGGCCCCATCGAAATCGGCTGCGCCAAGGAGTTCACCGACTGGCTCACCGATCCCGCCCAGAACGGCGGCGGCGCAGTCATCGACTTCGGCTGCTACGGCGCGATCCTCAGCACCTGGCTGATGAACGGCCAACGCCCCACCAGCATCACCGCCAGTCGCGCAACGCTCAAGCCCAGCATCTACCCGAATGTCGACGACGACGCGACCATCATCCTGACCTACCCCACCGCCACCGCAACGATCCAGGCCAGCTGGGCCTGGACCCACGACAACAAGGAGATGGACCTGCACACCGAAAAAGGCAGCATCCACGCCGCGAAGTGGGATGAACTGGCCGTACGCGACGAAAACACTCCGCCCCGCGCGATCAAGCCGATGGCGAAGCCCACGCACCTCGAAAATGAATGGACCTATCTCCGCCAAGTCATCCGTGGCCAGTGCCCGGTCGATCCGCTCTCCAGCCTTGAACTCAACCTCATCGCCGTCGACATCCTCGACGCCGCCCGCGCCACGCCGCGCCACTAGCACGAAACACGCCCGTCAGGAAGCGTCGCACACCACACGCGTCCGAATTCACCACGGAGATCACGGAGATAGCCAAGAGAAGCCACGGATTTTCGCGGATTCACGCGGATTTCAAGCAAGAAGTCATGTCTTGCAATCCGCGTTCATCCGCGCAAATCCGCGGCCACTCTTCCACCTCTCCGCTTCGTCTCTGCATCACTTCGTCTCTTCTTCCCCCACACTTACCACCAGCCGCAGCGCCCCCACCATCGTCTCCATCGCGCGATACGCCCCGAACTTCGCGTCCCACGCCCCGCTGCGCAGGTCCTCGCCCAATTGCCCGACGAATCGCTCGCGCACGCCCCGCCCCACAAACTCCCACACCGACTGCGCCCCCGTCACCGCAGGCTCCAGAAATCGCTCAGGCCGCGCGAAGTACGCCTCAGTGAACCCGTCCGTGCAATCTCTCGGGATCGGCACCGGCACGACCTCCACGCGCCGACCGCCCTCGCTGAGCCTTTGCGCCAACTCGTCAAGGCCCGGCAGCCGCCCGCGGTCCGCCGCGTGCATCTCGCTCACATAGTGATCCAGCCACCACACATGCAGCGTCGCGGGATCAAACGTCATCAGCACAATCGCCCCACGTGTCACCCGCAGCAACTCGCGCAGCCCCGCCGCCCGATCCTTCCACTGATGCACCGTCAGGATCGCCATGCTCGCGTCCACCGACGCATCGTCCAGAGGCAGCTTCTCCGCCACGGCATCGATCGCGGGCGACAAGTGCGCCGGCCGCTGCGCCCGCATCGTCGCCGCCGGCTCGATCGCGATCACATGCCGATCCAGCGGCTCATACGACCCCGCGCCCGCACCCACGTTTAGCACCGTCCGCGCCGCCCCCAGCCGCGCACGAATCATCGCGGCGATCCGCGGATCCGGCTGCCGCAGCTTTGAGTATCCCACCCCGATCTTCGCATAATCCACATCTCCCGCAGGCTGCGCACGCGTCATGAAAAAACTGTACCCAACGAAACGCGCCCGTCAGGAAGCGTCGCAGATCAATCGCATTCGAATTCACCACGGAGTACACGGAAATCACGGAGCAAGACAAGAAGAGCCACGGATGTGCGCGGATGATCGCGGATTTCAAAATCAGTGCTTCCTGCTTCGAAATCCGCGATCATCCGCGCACATCCAAGGCTCCTCTTCTTCTCTGCGACCTCCGCGGTGATTTCGAGAGCTTCAGGCGTGCGACGCTCCCTGACGGTCGTGTTTCGTTGGGTTATTCAGGCACTTGCACGATCCTGTACAATCCCAAGCGAGCGAGACAGACCCCGTTCCTCACCCAAGGAGCCCCCATGTCGTCTCGCGCCCTCTCCATCTTTTCCATCACCGCCGCGTCGTGCCTGTGCTTCTCCGCCCACGCCGCCATCATCGAAATCATCAACCCCAGTTTCGAACTCACCAGCCGTCCGCTGCTCGCGGGTGAGCAAACCAACGGCATGGCTGGCGCGGGCACGCCCGTCGCCACCCGCTTTCCCTTCCAATCCGGCATCCCAACCTGGGACGATCCCGTGGAAGTTTCCGGCTGGCGGACGCGTTACCAACCCCCGCCCAACACCTCCATCAATCGCGCGGGCGTCCTCCATCCGCCAACCATCAACGGCCAACCCTTCATCCAAGGTCAGCACGGCCAGAACGTCTTCGCCAACCAAATCTCCCGCGCGGGCCAGGCGCTGAACCACATCCTTCAGCCCAACACCACCTACCGCCTCGACTTCCTGGGCGGCATCGGACGCTTCGATTCCAACTACTTCTTCGCCGTGTCATTCATCACCGTGCCGACGCTCGACACCCTTCCCCTGGACGGCGATTCGGGAGTCGACACCCGCCGCCTCGCCATCACCAGCGGCCTCAGCCACCCGCCAGAAGCCAACGGCCAGATGCTTCCCTACTTCCTCGAATACACCACCCCGCCAGTCCTGCCGCCCCAGCACGCCAACCGCTTCCTGGGCATCACCCTCTTCGGCAGCGACGGCATTCCCCGCGTCTTGCTCGACGACTTCCGACTCGAGGCCACGCCCGTCCCTCCTCCCGCATCCGCTTCCCTCCTGCTGTTATGTTCCCTCGCGGCCCGCCGCAGACTTCGCTAGCTCCAGATCATCCGGCATTTTCTCGCAACCCACAGATGCGCCACTGGTACAAGTTCCGCCAGCCTCCCCGGCTGTTGCTCAGGAGTTTGCTTGTGCCCACCCGCCGCATCACGCCCCATATCGCCGCTCTCCTCGCTGGCATCGCTGCATCCGATACCCGCGCGATCGCCGCTCCGCCCGAGTTCCGAATCGATCGCCTAGGCCTCTACGGGCCCGGCTACACCAACGCCCAGGGCCTGCACTCTTCGTTTGCCTCCCTCCTCTCGCCCTCGGGCGACGTCATCGGATTCTCAAGACGCTACAGCGCCGCCGGAACGAACCTGGGCGCCGTCCCGTGGCTCGGGCGTGCGGGAGTCACCACGCGACTGGGCTTCTTCGACGCCGATCACACCGCTCCCGGAGACGTGCAGATTTCTTTCGCCACAGGCTTCTCCGCAACCGGCGGCATCGCGGGCAACAGCAATCGCTACAACAGCACATCAACCGCCAGCACTGCATGGCTCTTCGAGAACAACGTCTACACCATCCTTGGGCTGACGGATCCTGCACACACCGATATCGAAGGCCGACGCTCCGCTGGCGTGGCCGCCATCAACGCTTCGGGTGACACCGCCGGAAGTTCACGCCGATACACAGCTTCGGGCACGTTCAACACCGCCTGGGTACGACGAGCCGGATTGACAACCCCCGCAGGCCTCACCGACGCCGAGCATACCGACTCCGAAGGTCGGCAGAATTCGTTCTCTCGCTTCCTGAGCAACTCTGGAGTCGCCGCCGGTCTGTCCTCGCGCTTCGGCGCCGGCGGCTCGCTCGGCACTTCCGCCTGGATCAACGACGGTCAGCAAACCCGCCGCATCGGCCTCACAGGACCTCAGTATGTCAGCACCGACGGCTCGTCCACCACAAGCCTCTTCAACTTGAGCTCTGCTGGCATCGCCATCGGTGCCACCACTCAATACGCGCCCGGCTCGCTGGGCAACCACACGTGGTTCGCGACGCCAGATGGAGTCACCACCCGAATCGGCCTTTCGGACACGGAACACACCCGCGGTTCCTTCGGCACGCAATACTCAGAGCCCCGCGAAGTCAACGCCGCTGGCGACATCACAGGCCGCGCGTTTCGATATTCAAACGGCGGAAACAACGGCGAGTCCGCCTGGATCTACAGCAGTGGCCAGACCATTCGCATCGGCCTGACCGACGCGGAGCACACCGACCAGCCCAGCCAGTTCCAGTCCAACCGCGCCGTCGATCTCGCCGCGAATGGTTCCGTGCTGGGCATGGCGACCCGTGCAAACACACCATCAGGCGGCGGCGGCCAATCCGCATGGGTCTACTCCAACGGCACAACGCGCCGCGTCGGCCTCTTCGACGCCGAGCACACAAGCCCGAATGCCAATCAGATCAGCCAAGCCATTGCGATCAATGCCACGGGCGACGCGATCGGATCGTCAAACCAGTTCTCCCCGACGAATCCTGGTTCCGTAGGTCAATCCGGCTGGTTCTACGACGCCGCAACCACCATCACCCATCGCCTGTCGTTCAGCGTCTCTTCCTTCGGAACCGTCGAGACCAATCCCATGATGGTCCTGGACAATCGCACCGTTCTGGGCTCCTACCGCGACTTCGACTCCAGTTCCACGCGCCTCTTCTGGTGGACGCTGGATGAGGGAGTCTTCGACATCACCGACCTCGTGCAAGGCGGCATCGAATCCGCAGACTGGATCCAGCTCTCATCGATCTTCTCCGCCGCAGCGCCCGGTTCCTTCGACGGGACCACCATCGTCGGTACCGGACGAGCAGTCGACGTGGCCGGCACCTCGGTGTTCGTGCTATCGCCAATCCCGACTCCGAGCACATCGGTGCTCATTTCCATGTTCGCGTGCTTTGCAGTCCGTCGACGCCGGCACCGCATGCCTGCTGCAGGTCGCTAAGCCTTAGGCCGATTTGGCGTGTCGATCGGCTTCGAGCCAAGCCCCAAACCGGTCGCGTCCCAGCAAAGCCCCACGAATTTGAGCGTTCTGGCGCCAATCAGGTGCCAATCCGGCCCAAATAATCCGCCATTCCCCCTCAACTTCCCCGTGACAGCATCCGAAACCACGGGTATACTGCCCTGGGTCGAGATGGCCTTGCGGCTCTCCCCGACACCTTTCCCTCGCCTTCCTCGGCAACGAAACCGCTGATCGCCCGTCGTTCTCGACGTGGCAATGTAGTGTTTTCCGCGTCCCTTGCGGCGGTTCCTCTCGCTGCTAGGTACATCCGACTCGCCCATTGGCCCGGGCATCCTTCCCTTCGGCGTCGCGGCTTTTCTCGCCCCTCGCCAGGCATGACGCTTTGGCCACTGAGCGATGTGATCGAGGTAATCTCGGTCAGCGGCGCGGACAATCCCTCCCCAACCTATCTCGGACCGCCTTTCGCGTGGTCCGAGGCGGCTTCGCGGCCTTGGGTTGAATCGGCTTGGGTTGGCGTGCGTTCGTCGATCTCTCTCTCCTCCAGCGGGCCGCGCTCGCTCGCCCCTCCCCAGCAATCAATTCGCATCCCGTTTTCTCCACCTTCTCTTTTCTCTCTTCTCCTTTCTCCCTCTCCCCAACAGGACCCTCCATGCCCCGTACTTCTTCCTCCGACGACAAAAAATCCAAGAGCGACGCCGAGTCCAAACCCAAGACCCGCGCCAAGCGCGAGGCCGTCGAGGTCGCGGCCCCCAAGGTCGAACGCGAGGACAAGCCCGCGCGAGCCAGCCGCTCGGAGTCCGCGCGGGAAGCCCGCAGTACGGACGATCGCGGCAGCGAACGAGCCAGCCAGAGAGGTGGCGAGCGGACGAGCGAACGAGGGGGAGAACGTGGCAGCGAGCGCGCCGCCTCAGACCGGCCCGCTGGCGGCATGGTCGACTTCGACCGCCCATACTCAAGCGGCTCAAGCCAACCGCCAAGCCAACCCTCTAGCCCCGCACCTCGCCCGCGCGAGATGGATCGCCGTGATGATCGCCGCGACGACCGCCGGGACGACCGCCGCGAACGCTGGTCCGAGTCCGACGAATGGGGCGAACCCAGCCGAGGCGATCGCTCACAGGATCGGGGCCCCGATCGTGGATCAGATCGCGGACCTGAACGTGGCCCAGATCGAGGCCCAGATCGTTCCAACGACCGAGGCCCAGACCGAGGCCCAGACCGCGCCAGCGATCGCGACCGCGGACCCGACCGCTTCCAAGACCGCGGCGATCGCAACTTCGACCGTCCCTCAGGCGACCGTCCCAACGGCGGCCCCGGCCAACCCTCCCAGCCATTCAACCAACCCCGCCCCAACCCCATGGGTGGCAGCGCGGGCGGCAGCAGCTTCGGTGGTGGCGGCGGAGGTGGCGGTGGCCAAGGCGGCTTCGGCGGCCAGGGCCAGAACTCGGGCATGATGGACCGCGACAGCTTCCGCCGCAAGAAGAAGCGCCGCCGAGGCGGCAGCGGTGGCGGCGGATACGGCAACTTCGGCGGTGGTGGTGGCGGCGGGGGCGGGGGCCAACGCTACTTCGACCCCAACCTCCCCAGCGACGAAGAACTCGAAAGAGAAGCACAGGAGCTCGAGCGCGCCATCGCCTCGGGCACCTCCGCGACCGACTCGGTCAGCATGAACCAACTTCAGGTCACGCCCCTCGCTGACCTGCACAAGCTCGCCACCAAGGAAGGCTTCACCGACTTCCAAGCCACGCCCAAGCAGGAACTGATCTTCAAGATCCTGAAGGCCCGCGCCGCACGTCAAGGCCTGCTCATCGGCGAAGGCACCCTCGAAATCATGCCCGATGGATTCGGCTTCCTGCGTTCCGCCGAACAAAGCTACCTCCACGGCCCCGATGACATCTACGTCAGCGCCACCCTCGTCCGTCGCCACGGCCTGCGCCGCGGCATGGTCGTCAAGGGCTGGATCCGCCCGCCCAAGGACAACGCCCGCAACTTCGCGCTGCTCAAGGTCGACCAAGTCAACGGCCGCGACCCCAAGGAAGTCAGCAAGCTCGTCAACTTCGAAGACCTGACGCCCCTCCACCCCGAAGAGCGCTACGTCCTCGAAACCTCGCCCGACGAAATCGAATGCCGCGTCGTCGACCTTGTCGCGCCGCTGGGCAAGGGCCAGCGCGCCCTGATCGTCGCCCCGCCCCGCACAGGCAAGACCGTCCTCTTGCAGAAGATGACCAAGGCCATCAGCAAGAACTTCCCCAAGACCAAGATCATCGTCCTGCTGGTGGACGAGCGCCCCGAAGAAGTCACCGACTTCCGCCGCCACGTCACCCAGGGCGTCGAAGTCGTCGCCAGCACCTTCGACGAGAACTCCAGCCGCCACGTACAGGTCGCCGAAATGGTGATCGAAAAGGCCAAGCGCATGGTCGAGTTTGGCGAAGACGTCGTGATCTTCCTCGACTCGATCACCCGCCTCGCCCGCGCGTACAACAGCGAAACCTCCAACTCCGGCCGCATCATGACCGGCGGTCTTGATGCCAACGCCCTCCAGCGCCCCAAGAAGTTCTTCGGCGCCGCCCGCGCCATCGAAGGCGGCGGCAGCCTCACCATCATCGGCACCGCCCTCGTCGATACCGGCTCCAAGATGGACGAAGTCATCTTCGAAGAATTCAAGGGCACCGGCAACAGCGAACTGCACCTCGACCGCAAGCTGATGGAAAAACGCATCTACCCCTGCATCGACATCCCAAGCTCCGGCACCCGCCGCGAGGAACTGCTCATGGACGCCAAGGAACTTGAACTGGTCTACCGCCTGCGCAAGGTCTTGAGCGACATGAACGTCGTCGAAGCCATGGAACTCATGAAGGGCAAGCTCAAGAAGGTCAAGACCAACGCCGAGTTCCTGATGACGATGGCGATGGGGTGAGGAAAAGCGAAAAACGCTAAAACGAAAAGCGAACATGAAGAAGAGCCGGAATCGCGCACTACGCCCGATCCCGGCTCTTCCCATTTTCGCTTTATAGTTTTTCGCTTTTCGCTTTACCCCTTCCGCATCAATCCTCAGCCTTCTCGCCGTCCGGCGCCATCTTCACCATCCGCGGGTGAAAGCTCGCCACGACTTCCACAAGGTCCTTCTGCGCCGCCATCACGCTGTGAATGTCCTTGTACACGCCCGGCACTTCATCCAGCCCGCAGCTGATCACTTCCACGCCCGCCTCCGCGAGCTGGCGCTTCACATTGCCCCACGCGAAAGCCTCACGCGCCTTCGTGCGCGACATGACGCGTCCCGCTCCGTGGCTTGCCGATCGCAGCGAAGACTGACTGCCCAGGCCGCGCACGACAAACCCGGGCGTCGCCATCGAGCCGGGAATCACGCCGTACACGCCCGCCCCCGCCGGCGTCGCGCCCTTGCGGTGCACGATGAGTTCCTGCTCTCGCGGGCCTTCAGCAGTCTGCACCACATGCGTCTCCTTCCACGCGAAGTTGTGATGGTTCTCCACGCCCGCGATCACCTCGGCTCCCAGCGCCTTGGTGATCGTGCGATGGATGATCCCATGGTTCGCGCTCGCGAACTGTCCCATCAGGTTCATCGCGTCCCAGTACTCCTTGCCTTCCTGCGTGTCCAAATCCAGCCACGCCAGCCGCGACAGTTCCTTCGACAGCTCCGGATGCAACTGCGTCGCCAGCTTGCTGTAGTGGTTGCACACCTGCGCCCCAGGCCCGCGCGAGCCCGAATGGCTCAGCAGCGCGACGTACTTGCCCGGCGCAAGCCCGTCGATGCCAAACCACCCCGACCCACCAACCTGCGCCGCCGCGCCGTCGCGCGGAGCGTCGCCCGCAGGCGCAATCACCTCCAGCACGCCAAACTCCACAAAGTGATTTCCTGTCCCGCTCGTTCCAAGCTGGCTCTGCGCCTTGCGCTTCATCGAGTGCGTCACCGGGCTCACCGTCCAGTCCATGTCCAGCACGTCGTGGCTGTGCGGCTTTTCAAACTCTGCACCCATGCCAAAGCGCGTGTTCTCCTCGATCGCCCGCCGCAGCCGCTTGCGCTCGTGATCATGCTCAAATACCGTCAAGGGCAAATCAAGCACCGTCATCTTCATCCGGCACGCGATATCCACGCCCACGGCGTACGGCACGACAGCATTGCGCGTCGCCAGCACCCCGCCGATCGGCAAGCCGTATCCCACGTGCGCATCGGGCATGAGCGCGCCCGTCACCGAAACCGGCAACGCCATCGCGTTCTGCATCTGCGCAATCGAGGGCTGGTCAATATCCGTCCCCCACTGATTCCATCGCCCCATCTCAGGCAAGTTCGTGTTCATGACTTCATCCTTTCCAACATGCAGCCCGACCGTAAGGGAGGGCTTCCCGACCAACGCACACTTCCGTTTCACCACGAAGAACACGGACTGCACCGAGAAGACAAAGCCAGAAGCGAAGCCGCGGATTTGCGCGGATCAACGCGAATAAAGGCAATGACTTTCTCCTCTCCGCGCCAATCCGCGAAAATCCGCGGCCACTCTTCTTCTCCTCCGCGCTCTCCGCGTCCTCCGCGGTAATCCTCTTCTCCAACGTCACACACATCTACACCGGCGTCTCCACCGGCGCATCCGGATCTTCATCCGTCCGCCGCGAAGACACCGCCCGCACAGGCCGGTCGCCAAAGTCCATCTCTCCCGAGAAGTACTGGCCCAGCATCTGCAACGCCTGCCTTTCGACCGCCAGCTCCGCGCTCGACAACTCGCGCACGGGCGTCGTCGGCTCACACTGATGCCGCGCACGCTCCAAGTGCTCTATGAAGTCCATCGCCGCCCGCACCCGCGGCGGGATTGCGTAGTACTCAGCCTGGCTCGGCTCCATGCTCATGATCCACCTCCGACACCTACGTACTCGATCATCCCTCGCCGATCCCGCGCGAACGCGAATCGACGTGACCGCCCGAACAAGTCGGGCCTTCCAAAGCAACTGCCATAACAAGTGATTGTGATCTCTGTTGAGGACCACGCCGCTCGCTGCGATCGTCGGGCCAGCCGACGTGCTGCACTCAGCGACTGTGGCCCAGCCCGACGGAAAGCTTGGAGGCTGAGTCGAAGGGTGCTGCCGACCCATTCGCTCCCTCAGCAAGCCGTGCAAGGCCCTTGAACGGGCCAGAATCCAGGCCCAAATCGCGATCCAGTTCCGGCATGCCGACGCCCCGCGCCCCCGAATCAGATTCGGGCGCGCCGACCCGCATCGCGTCCAGACGCATGCGAATTCGGGTTGGCCGTTGGGCAAACATGCAGGACTCCAAAGCTCACAGTTCGACCACGAACGCATGAGCGTGGAGGGATACTACGCCCCACCCCGCAGAGCAGGCAAGCATCGCTCCCGCAAATCCCACGTCACATTCGCGCAACACACACATGCCAACATGCGCCACCACCCCACCACCCGAATGCCGAATCCCGAATCCCGAATCCCGCGCCCCATCAGTCCAAGTCATTCACCACCACCACATCCGCCCGCCCCCGATACACACCCTCAAACTTCGCAAACGTCGGCTCCGCGACCCTTTGAAAAAACTCGCGCGCCACCTCAACGCCCCACCCCCGCTCCCCAGATGCCTCAATCCGCTCCCACCGCGCCCACCGCACACTCGCCGGCGCTTCCACAAACGCACGCACATCGATGCACCCCGCCAGCCCCCCACTTCCGACGCTGCACCCGCCCCCCGGCTCATGCAACGCATGAATCCCCTCCAGCACAATCACGCGCGCGGGCAGCACCTCCCGCTCGCCCACCCGGCTGTGCGACTGAAAACTCCACACCGGCACCCGCGTCACGCGCCCATCGCGCAAACTCGCCAGATCGCGCGCCAACCGCTCAAAGTCCGCACGTTCTGGCATGTCCCGCTCGTGCTCCGGCACGCGCTCATAATCCGGCAAGTAATCATCCGTGCTCAGCACGCACGCCGACCCAAACGCCCGCACCGATCGCTCCGCCAGCAATCGCGCCAGCGTGCTTTTCCCAGCCCCCACCGGACCGGTGATCGCCACCACAGCACTGGTCCCACTCGCGCGCGACACCAGCATCTCGAGATGCTCGAGTGCCTCGTTCCAAGGCAGACGTTTGGCCGCCTCCTGACGTGCCACGCTGGATCCTTACTTACTTGGGCTGACCAGCCGGAGCCGCGGGCGTTGCCGCGGGATCTGGCACCGGCACGGGCGTCGGCGCCGCCGCGGGCGCGCTCAGCGCCGCCGGCACCGGGAACTTCGCCATCAGCCGCTCGGTGAGGTCATCTTCCTTCGTGCCCACCACCACCGGCCGCGCCAGCAGCTCCTGCAGCGCGCCGTTCATCGTCGTGCTACGGAACGTGAGGTCCCCCAGCTTGCTCGCCAGCACATGCGTGTAGCCCAGTTCATTCGCCAGCTTCTGCGCCTCGAGCATCACCTGCTGATACGCATCGCCCAGTTGCAGCGTGCTGACGCGTTCCATCTCGGTGTTGCCCTGAGACTGCTTCTGCTGCGCCTCGACCTGCACCTGCTGAAACTGCTCGGCAAGCGTCTTGAGCTCGGGCGAGTCCGGCCCCAGGCCCTCCGCCTTCGTGCGCATCTCGCTCATCTTGGTGTTGAGCGCCTCGAGCTCCTTGTTGGTCACTTCCGCCAGCGCGGTCCGCGCCGCCATGTTCGTGTCGCTCAGCCACACCCGCTCCACCACCGCGAACACATCCACCGTCGCCAGCCGAGTCGGCGCGTTCGCCGCCGCGCCCTGCGCCGCCGCACCACTGGGCGAAGCCAGCATCCCGCCCACCATCCCCGCCGCGATCACCAGCGCCGCGAGCGCACCACCGCGCACCCACGCCCGCGCCCGCCCACGACCGATAGAAGCGCGATCTGCGGACACACACATCTGCTGAGGGCTTGAAAGCACGGGAAACCTCCGGTTTGCACACTGGATTCAAGATTCGAAACGAGCCCGCAGAATAGCGCGCCAATGCGATGGATGTCGCAGATGGAACACACGCCCGGAGAATCCCCCTGACATGATCAGCCTGTTTTGATTCCCACGTCCATGTCCTCAACCGGATCCACCGATCCGTGTGCTCACAGGCATCTCTGCGAGCGTGTGCGCGCCGCGGCCTGGACAGGTTCGTCTCGCGTGGAAAGGGGATCGTCGTGCAGCTCACTATCGCTCGCAAGTTGTGGTTCGGATTCGGCACCATGCTGGTGCTGATCGGCGGAATCGGATACATCGGGTTTGACAAGGCCAACGAGGGAAAGCACACCGCTGAATCACTCGCGCATCTCGTTGAGGCGACACAGTCAGTGGGCGATGCCTCGCTCGGATCCGCTCGCACGCGTCTGGCCGCCAATCGCTTCGCCGCCGAGCCAAGCAACGAGAACGAGGCGAACTACAACAAGTCGCAGGAGTCCATGGCCGAGGCGATGAAGGCGCTGCGCGACAAAGCAGACGGCCTGAACCTCGCCGCGTCCATCGACGAACTGCAGTCCCACCTGGATACCTACGACAAAGCCGCCGACGAGTTCATCGCGCGCACCAAGGAGCGAAACGAAGCGTTCAAGGATCGGATCGGCCCCGTGGGGCGCGAGTTGGGTCAGCAGATCGAGACCCTCGCCAGCGATCTCACCAAGGCAGGCGAAGTCGGTCCCGCGAAGTCCGCCTTCCAGTCTCTCGCCAATGCCAATGAGCTTCGCCTCGGTGTCGCTCGATTCCTGATCACGAACGACCAGGCCGACTACGACAGCGCGGTCGAGAACGCTTCACAAGCGAAGGAACAACTCCAAGCCGTGATCACGGACTCCAAGTCTGACGGCTTGAAGAAAGACGCCCAGACCGCCCTCACCCAACTTGCCGCGTACCTCGACGCAGCCAAGCTCGTCCACGATTCCTCACGCCGCGCCGAGTACCTTCGCAACGAAGGCATGGACGTCGTCGGCCCCAAGATCGCGGCGACGGTCAATGCGCTCCGCACCGAACTCGAGAAGAACGCCACAGCCCTTGAAGACGCCGCGACCAAGTCCGCAAGTCAGGCAACCACGATGCTGATCGTCGGCAGCCTTATCGCCAGCGTCATCGGCGTGCTCTCCGCCTTCCTCATCGCCCGCGCCGTCCTCAAGCCCCTCCGCACAGTCATCGATCGCCTCCGCGACATCGCCGAGGGCGAGGCCGACCTCACCAAGCGCGTCGACGAGACTCGCAAGGACGAACTGGGCGAACTGGGCAAGTGGTTCAACGTCTTCGTCAAGAACATGCAGCAGATCCTCACCGACGTCCGCGGCGCGTCCAACCAGGTCGCCGCCGCTGCCACCGAAATCGCCGCCTCCTCCGAAGAGATGGCCCGCGGCATGGAACAGCAGTCCGGTCAGGTCACCCAGATCGGCAGCGCCGTCGCCGAGATGTCCAGCAGCGTCATCGAGGTCGCCAAGAAGAGCAGCCAGGCCAGCGAACAGGCCACCAAGGCCGGCCAGCAGGCCAACGAAGGGGGCAGCGTGGTCGAACAGACCGTGATCGGCATGCAGGCCATCAACGAGGCCGTGAGCGCTGGCGCCGTCAGCGTCACCGAACTGGGCAAGCGAGGCGAACAGATCGGCGAGATCATCAAGGTCATCAACGACATCGCCGACCAGACCAACCTCCTCGCGCTCAACGCCGCGATCGAAGCCGCCCGTGCGGGCGAGCATGGCCGCGGGTTCGCCGTCGTCGCCGACGAGGTCCGCAAGCTTGCCGAGCGCACCACCAAGGCGACCGAAGAGGTCGCGGGCAGCATCCGCGCGATCCAGGACGAGACCCGCACCGCCGTCGAACGCATGACCACCGGCACCCAGCAGGTGGAAGTGGGCGTCGAGAAGGCCAACGCCGCGGGCATCACGCTCAAGGGCATCGTCGCCAGCGCGAACGACGTCGCGAGCATGATCCAGTCCATCGCCGCCGCGAGCGAGCAGCAGAGCAGCGCGAGCGAGCAGATCTCCCGCAGCCTCGAATCGATCAGCTCAGTGACTC
>JALHOJ010000069.1 GCA_022843045.1 Phycisphaerales bacterium | reverse complement strand
GTCGATGATGCCCACGAGCCGCACGCCTGGAAAGTCCAGACCTTTCGCGATCATCTGCGTGCCCACCATGATGCGAGCCTCGCCTTGCGCAAATCGGGAGAGCGCGGCGAAGTAGTCCTTTGCGCTCGCCATCGTGTCGCTGTCGAGGCGGAGCATGGTGCCCTGGTTGTCACCTTCACGCCGCACGCCAAGGCTCGCGAACTTGCGTTCGACCTCGTCTTCCAGGGCTTGGGTGCCGCCGCCCAGCGAGACGAGGCGGCGTCCGCAGGTCGGACAGAGTTTGGGGACACGTTGTTCCGTGAGGCAGTGGTGACAGCGGACGATCTCGCCCGCAGGGGCGTTGCGATCGCGGTGCAGCACGAGCGTGGTCGAGCACGACTCGCAATTGACGACAAAGCCGCACTTGGAAGAGGGGCAAATGAGATGGTGCGCGAGGCCTCGGCGGTTGTGGAGCAGGATCACTTGTCCGCCCGCGTGGAGCGTCTGGTCGATGGCACGCTCAAGCGTTGGGCCAATCAGGTGTCTTTCGCGCGGGTTGGAGTGGGGGTCTTGCTCGCGCAGGGTGCGTTCCTGGCGCAGGTCCACGACGCGGACGGCGGGCAGTGTGGCGCCGGTGGCGCGTTCGAGCATCGTGAGAAGGTTGAATCGGCCCAGGCCGCCCTCGCTCACGGGACACGCGTTGTACCAACTTTCGAGGCTGGGCGTCGCGGAGCCCAGCACGACGGGGCACGCCGCGAGTTGGGCTCTCTTGATGGCGACGTCGCGGGCGTGGTAGCGTGGTAATTGGTCCTGCTTGTAGCTGCTGTCGTGTTCTTCGTCGACGATGACGAGGCCCAGCGAGGAAACCGGGGCGAAGATCGCGGAGCGTGCGCCGACGATGACGCGGGCTTGGCCCGATTGAACGCGGCTCCATTCCTTGTTGCGCTGCGCGCTGGTCAGGCCTGAGTGCAGCACCGCGACGGTCTGGCGGCCCAGCCTTGCGACAAAGCGGGCCGTGGTCTGGGGTGTGAGCGCGATTTCGGGCACGAGCACGATGGCGGCGTGCGTCGGGGAGGCGTCGAGCATCGCGCGAATGCAGCGCAGGTAGACCTCGGTCTTGCCCGAGCCGGTGACGCCTCGCAGAAGGTGCACGCGGAATGAGTTCTGAGTTGCGGTGATCGCGTGGATGCACGCCGCTTGCTCGCGGGTCGGCGTGGGGCCTTGAACGAGTTCGCGTGGGCTGCCGTGGTCGTCATCCAGCCCCGCGAGGGTTGCGGCGCGAACCTCGTCGCGGGTTTGAACTTCAAGCACACCAGCCTTGATGAGCCGGCGGAGCGGCGCGACGCTCGACAGCGAAAGTGCGGCGGCGAGGTGCTTGAGTTCGACGGCTTCGGCGGCGGCACGTGCGGCGATCGCGTCAAAGAGGCCACGCGACTTCTTCGTGAGCGATGCGGTTCGTTCGTCGAGCGATCCAGCGGCAACACGCACGAACTCGGCTTTGGACCGGCCCGTGCCCGCCTTCACCGCACCAGGCGTGAGCGTGCCCAGCACCATGCCCAGTGGGCAGACGTAGTACTGAGCCATCCAACGGGCAAGATCGAGGATTTGCGGCGAAAGCTGGATGCGATCCACGCCCGCGATCGCCTTCACGCGGTCTTCGCTGAGGCCGGCGAGCAGTTCTCGTCCGCCTGAGCGGACGACATAGCCGGCGGCGGCCTTCCCAGACTTTCCCAAGGGCACGCGGACGCGCTGGCCCATGGCGACCTCGCCTTCGGGGACGGCGTAGGTCAGCCCTTCTTCGTCGAGCACGAGCGGCTGCTCGATGCCGCGCTCCACCACGACGCGCACGAAACGCGTGTAGGCCGGGGCATCTGGCTGGAAGAGCGAGCGCATCAGAAATAATACGAAACGCGACCGTCAGGGAGCGTCGGAAGCCTTCGGCGCGGATCACGCCAAACGCACTCGACGCTCCCTGACGGTCGCGTTTCGTGAAAGAAGACCGGGGAATCAGATTACTGGCTGAGGCGAGGGCCGCCCTTGGGCTGCAGGCTGATCTCGCCGTTGCGTTCTTCGTGCTGGCGGACGACCTGGCCCAGGCTGATGGCCAGGCGCTTGGCGCCCTGCCAGTTCATGACGACGCGGCTGCCCACGCCGAAGACCAGCACGGGCTGGTTGTCCTGGCCCGGCATGGGGAGGTTCATGCCGAAGTCGAGGACGACTTCGTCCTGCGTGGTCGAGGTGCGAATCGTGTTCGCGTAGGTGGTCTGCATCTTGCTTTCGTCGATGCGGAGCTGGATCTGACGGGAATCGCCTTGTTGACCTTCACCCATGATGAACCATCCTTCTGAAAGTGCCCGCGTGCCTCGCTCTACCCGCGTAACCACCGTGGTTGCAGACGTTTGAAGCAAAAAGGAGCGGATTGTGGACTTGCTTTGGCTTTCCCCAGGACCCGGGTGGGCTGCCTATTGGCATGGGGAAGGCAGTTTAGCGACCTGATACGTGCGGGCAACCGGGCGGGATCGGGGAATCCGGTGGCAAAGGGCTGGCCTGCCCAACCGTGCCACCCGCGAGTAACCCAAGTAATGCCGGAGGAGGGACTTGAACCCACACTCCTTTAAGGGGAACCGGATTTTGAATCCGGCGCGTCTGCCATTCCGCCACTCCGGCCTTTGGTTGAGGGGCCGATCATACGCCGTTCGGTCGAGAATTGGAGGCGACCCGACCAGCAACCAGCCCGAAAAAGTTGCTCTGCCTTCACCAAAGGCTAAACTTGGCCCCTCTGGGTCGCCAAGTCCGCGGCCTCACTTTTCGTTTTCATCGCCGGCTTCGCTCTGGCGTTGGTTGTTTGTTTGAGTTGAGAAGGAATTGCCATGAGCACCGCCACCGCCGACCACAAAGTGCAGATTTCTGACGCCGGGCCCAGCCTGAAGAAGATCTCCATCGAGATTCCCGCCAGCGCGGTGGAGTCGAAGATCCGCACGTCGATGGACATCATGGCCGACCAGGCCGCCTTGCCTGGCTTCCGCAAGGGCAAGGTGCCGCGTTGGCTGGTCGAGAAGAAGTTCGGCAAGAGCCTGCGCGATCAGGCCAAGAACGAACTTGCGGGCGAGGCGTATCGCAAGGCGATCGAAGAAAACAAACTGAAGGTCGTCGCCGACCCAAGCGGCGGCAACCTCGACAAGGTCGAAGTTGTTGACGGCAAGCCGTTTTCGTTCGAACTCGAAGTCGAAGTGCTGCCTGAGTTTGAACTGCCCAGCCTCGAGGGCATCGAAGTCAAGAAGCCCACGGTCGAAGTGACCGACGCGATCATCGACGAGGAAGTCAAGAAGATCTGCATCAACGAGGGGAGCCTCGAGAGCCGCGACGCCGCGGAAGGCGGGGACTACCTGACCGGCCATGCCATCATGAAGGGCAAGGACGGCACGGAGTACTACAACCTCAAGGGCGCCGTGGTGCAGAAGCCCACCGGCACCGACAAGGGCATGATCTTGGGGATCATGGTCGACGACTTCGCCAAGCAGATGGGTAAGCCTGGCGTGGGCGATACGTTCACCGTCAAGGCCAAGGGCCCCGAGCAGCACGAAGTTGAGGGCATCCGCAACAACGACCTGACGATGACGTTCCAGGTTGAACGCATCGACCGCATCATCGCGGCAAAGATCGAGGACGTGGTGCAGGCCTTCGGCATGCAGGATGAGAAGCAGATGCGCGATGCGATCCGCCAGCGTCTGTCGATCAATGTCCAGATCCAATCGCAGACCGCGATGCACAACCAGATCGCCAAGCACCTGATCGAGACGACCAAGCTCGACCTTCCCGCCCGCATCACGGCCAATCAGGCCGAGCGCACGCTCCAGCGTCGCCGCGTTGAACTCCTGTACCGCGGTGTCGAAGCCCACAAGATCGAAGAGCACATGGCCGAGCTGCGTGCCCAGAGCAACGTCGCTGCGGTCCGTGAGCTCAAGATGTTCTTCATCCTGTTCCGCGCCGCGGAGCAACTGAGCGTGCAGGTCCGCGAGAACGAAGTCAATCAGCGGATCATCCAGATGGCCCAGCAGCGCAATATGCGCCCTGAGCAGCTGGTCCAGCAGCTCCGCCAGAGCAACCAGTTGAACGCCGTGGTCCAGCAGATCCGCGACCACAAGACGATGGACACGATCCTCGCGAAGGCGAAGGTGTCGGAGATGTCCGCGGACGAGTACAACAAGTGGGCGAAGGAACAGAAGGACTAAGCGAGCCGACTTGCAGTGATCACCCTCCGACCGGCGCAAAGCCGGTCGGTGCTTTTTTGCACCTGCTTTGCGGGCAGGCACCCTGCACACGCGATATCCTCCGCTATGCGAGAGTTTGACCTCTGCGTGATCGGCTCGGGGCCGGCGGGCCAGCGCGGCGCGATCGCCGCGGCGAAGCTGGGCAAGCGCGTGTGCGTGGTTGAAGCGCGCGAGGTAGTGGGGGGCAACGCGGTCAACACGGGGACGATTCCAAGCAAGGCCCTGCGCGAGGCGATCCTTGGGTTGTCGAATTGCCCGGTCCCGGCGATTCCCACCAGCAGCGACTTCATGACGGCGGCCCGCGGCGCGACGCTGGCAAACCTGTGGAGGAGCGCGGATCGGGTGATTCGGGCTGAGATTGAGCTGGTGCAGCAGCACTTCGCGAATTGCAGCGTCGCGGTGATCCACGGGCACGGGCAATTTCTGGATGCACACACCCTGCGCGTCGATTCACGCCTGGGCACGCAAACGATCAAAGCGAGCAACTTCCTCATCGCGACGGGCACGCGTCCGGCGAAGTTGCCGGGCGTGCCGTTTGATGCCCTGGACATCATCACCAGCGACGAACTGCTGGAGCTTGAGGTGCTGCCTCGCTCGATGCTGATCGTGGGCGGGGGCGTCATCGGCACGGAATACGCGAGCATGATGGCGGCGCTGGGTGTCAAGGTGACGCTCATCGAGGGCAAGCCGCGATTGCTGGAGTTTGTCGACGCGGAGATCATCGAGGCGCTGCAGTATCACCTGCGTCAGGCGGGCGTGACGCTGCGCTTAGGCGAGCAGGTGGTCAAGATCAGGCGTCTGGAGTCGGGCGAGATGCCGGGCCTGCACGAGCGCACGGGCGCGGAGGCGATGCTTGAGAGCGGAAAAATGCTGCGGGCCGATTGCCTTTTGTACACCGTCGGTCGCCAGGGCAACACCGAGGAACTGGGCCTGGGCGCGGCGGGTTTGTCCGCCGATAAGCGCGGCCGCATCACTGTGGATGGCGACTATCGCACGAGCGTGCCGCACATTTACGCCGCGGGCGACGTGATCGGCTTTCCCGCCCTGGCGAGCACGAGCATGGAGCAAGGACGGATCGCCGCGAGCCGGATGTTTGGCGAGCGCGTGCCCGCGTTCGAGGACATCCTGCCCTATGGCATCTACTCGATTCCCGAGATTTCGATGGTGGGCTGGACGGAAGAGAAGCTGACGGCGGAAGGGATTCCGTTTGAAAGCGGCATCGCCTACTACCGCGAAACGGCGCGAGGACAGTTGCTGGGCGACGACATCGGCATGCTCAAGTTGCTGATCCATCAGGACAGCCACGCGATTCTGGGCGTGCACGCGATCGGCACGGGCGCGACGGAACTGATCCACATCGGGCAGTGCGCGATCGCTTTCAAGGCGACTGTCGAATACTTCATCAATGCGGTGTTCAACTATCCGACGCTTGCGGAGTGCTACAAGATCGCGGCGCTGAACGGATTGAACAAGATCAGGGGGGTGGCGTGATGGACATCATGACGTTGGCGCAACAGGCAGCGGGAGCGGGGCAGTACTTCTGGGGTGGGACGGTGGTGGGCGTGCTCGCGGGCGCTGCGCTGGGGTATCTGCTGTTCAAGACCAGCGGGGAGAACAAGGCGCGGGCGTCGATGCTCCAGATCGAGCGCGAGCGGGCGATGCGGCATGCGGATATGGAGAAGGCCCAGGCAGAGCGTGGGGCGAGCATCGACGAGCAGCAGGTTGCGAGGCTCAAGAACGAGGTGGAACTTTCCGCACTGAACATCCAACTGGCGAAGGCGGAACTGTCGCAGCGGATGGACGCCGCGACTACGGCGCGGCTGAAGGCGGAGGCTGAGTTGTCTCGGCTCAATGTCGAGATCGGCAAGCTGGAGTTGGAGCATCGCAAGGATGAGTCCACCCGCGTTCGGTTCAGCAATGAATCGGAGATCTCCAAGATCAACGTCGAACTGGCCCGGCGTGACCTCGCCCTGCGGGGCGATCACTTGGACCTGCACGATCGCATGATGGAGAAGGCAAACCTCGAGATTGAGAGCTTGAAACTGCAGATCAAGGAGCAGCGCAAGCGGTTGGATGAGTTTGGATCCAGTGACTGATGCGCATCACGAAACGCGACCGTCAGGGAGCGTCGACCGTGAAGGGCGTGAATGATGCTGAAGGAGTGCGACGCTTCCTGACGGACGCGTTTCGTGGAGAGCATGGCAAAGCGTGCAACCAAGTCGGCGGGCAGGGCATTGGGCGAACTCCGCGAGGAAGTCGTCGAGTTGCCGCCCGCGCCGCCCGTACAGGCGCCGATCCCGCTGGCCAGCGTGCTGGGGCAGGAGCGGGCGGTGTCGATCCTCGAGCGAGCGATTCGCTCGCGCAAGGTCCATCACGCGTGGATCTTCGAGGGGCCCTTTGGCATTGGCAAGTTCACCACGGCTCTGGCGTTTGCGGCGATGCTGCTGGACGACACCACCAGCGAGGGGCTGGGCGGGCAGCTTGCCGCGGATCCCGATTCTCGCACGCAGGTCATGCTGCGCCACGGCAGTCATCCTGACCTGATCGTCGTTCGCAAGGAACTCGCGGCGTACAGCGAAGAGGCGAAGGTCCGTTCCAAGAAGCACACCGAGATCTCAATCGATGTCGTGCGCGAGTTCATGCTGAGCACGGGGTGGCAGGCGGCTCAGGTCGCGCGTGCCGATGCGCTCGCGGCGAAGGTCTTCATCATCGACGAAGCCGAGAATCTCAACGGGCACTCGCAGAATTCGCTGCTGAAGTTCCTGGAGGAGCCGCCCCCCCGCACGGTGCTCATGCTCGTGTGCAACAACCCCGAAACACTCCTGCCCACGATCCGCAGCCGATGCCAGCGGGTGGGCCTGAGCCCGCTTTCGAATGACGAGATGAAGACGTGGCTCAAGGGCAGCGGCCTCGAACTCGACCCCGCGCAGCATCGCTTCCTGCTGGACTTCGCGAGCGGCTCGCCCGGTTCGGTCAAGGTCTGCCACGAGACGGGCATAGGCGAGTGGTGGCAGCGGCTTGATCCGCTGCTGGCTCAGGCCCAGCAGGGCAAGCACGTGGTCGAACTCGGGCCGCTCATGCACGAGCTGGTCGATGGCTGGGCCAAGGCCCGCGTCGAGGAGAGCCCTCAGGCCAGCAAGGAGGCGGCCAATCACGCGGCGGCGGCTTGGTTGCTGAGGCTGCTGGCGTGGGAGTATCAGTCAAAACTGCGCGGGCGTGGCGCTACGCCCCAGCGCATGGAGCAGGCCCTGGCCGCAATTGACGCGATCCGTGAGGCCGAGGCGGAGGTCGATGCAAACGTCAACACCCTGTTCGTGTTTGACAAGCTCGCGGCGGTGCTGGCGAGGCCATTGGGCTAACTGTGTGCGGGGAGTTTTCGGGTCTTGGCGAGATGGGTGAAGCCTCTTGCATGATCTGGTATATTGCTCGACATGTTTGTGGACTCGCGGGTTCGTGACCCGCGATTGGGGGCAAGTGGTGGGTCGTCGGGGCCCTAGGGAAGCAGTCGCATGGATCAGGCGCCCTCGTCGCCTGCCCAGTCTGTTGTGGGAGCAGCGTTGCCGGTCGCGATCGACCTGCAGGGTGAGTTGTCGTGCGCTCGCTGCGGGTATGAGCTCAAGGGGCTGTCCATCACGGTCGTCTGCCCCGAGTGTGGCGTGCCGGTGCGGGCGACGATTCTGGCAAGAGTTGATCCGCAGGCGGATGAACTGCAGCCGCTGTTTTTTCCGCGGATCACGGCGTGGGGCATGGTGCTGTGGACGAGCGCAGCACTGCTTGCGACGGTTGTCGCATGGCTCCTGAAGGCGGAGGATCTGGGCGTGCGGATGCGGTTGCCCGCGGGGCTGCACTATCTCGTGCCCGGGCTGGCATTGGTGTCGGGCTTGGGTGCGGCGGTGATGGTTCGTCCGCATCCGCTGCGTGCGCCAGGCGTGCTTCCACGGCCTGGGCTAGCTGGCACACGGACGGGGTCGATTCTGGCGTTTGTCGGCGTGGCGTGCCATGTGCCGCTCGCTGTTGCGTTGTATCACGCGTATGTTGCGAGCGGCGCTCCAGCGGAGGCGTCGCTGGCGAGATTGATGGCGATTGGCTGGGTGATCGTGATTCTGGCGTGCCTGCGCCCCAATGCGCGATTGCTCGCGGCCCGATCGTTCCTGATGCGCACCGGGCAGATTGATCGCCAACAGATGGCGTCGCTGATTGCGCTGCTGCTCGTGCAGGCCTTGGGCGAATCGCTTCGGCTGCTCACGCTGCGAGGGCAGTGGGCCCATCAGGAACTGCTGACGTTGCTGGCCGAGATTCTGGTCATGGCCGGCGCATCGCTGTTCACGCTCGGGCTCGTGAGCATGTGGATCGACACGCTTCGTCTGCGCCGGGTCCTCAGCGAGCCTCCGCTGTCGCTTCGCAAACTGGTTGGATGATTCCCAAGCGAATCAGGACATCGTCGCGGGTGCGACCACGCTGTCCTTTGCCTCGATCATCGACGCGGGCAAGGGCAGGTGATCGCGGGTGACGTCCATCGCGGACGCGAGCTCGCGGACCAGGCCGTCGATCTGTCGTGCGTCGTGGCGGGCGTTGACGACGACGCGGAAGTAGCGGTCGGCGGGGCCGCCCGGATATGCAATCAGCGGAGCAAAGTACCCGCGGTGCTTGAGATGTTCGTGGATCGCTTCCTGACGCTCCATCGGCGAGAGGGCGAACGTGAAGATCGGCACGCCCGGCGGCGGAAGGGGCAAGCCAAGCAGGAAGAGGGCTTGGCGCATCCCGTCGATGTTGGCGCGGAGGGTGTCGACCAGCGTCGTGTCCTCGCGCAGGATGCGAAGGGCCTCGCGGCAGGCCTCGGCCATTGCGGGTGGCAGGGGCGTCGAGGATCGATAGACCCAGGCGTTGTCCTGCACGCTTCTCACAAACGCTTTGGTGCCCAACACCGCACCGCCGTAGCAGCCCAGGCCCTTGGCGAGCGTGGTGGTGATCACGATGCGAGGATCGTTGATCCCAGCCGCGGCAACGCTGCCTCGCCCGCTGGGGCCCAGCACGCAGAAGCCGTGGCAATCGTCGACGACAAGCGTGCCGCGCTGCCTGGGAAGGGCATCGAGCAGTTCGCGGAGCGGCGCAACCGCGCCGTCGGCGGCGAAGACGCTGTCGGTCAGGATTGCAACGCCCTCGTCGCCGAACCGTTTCGCGAACGACGAGGCGGAGGCGGCGGACAGATGCTCATAGTCAAACACTTGCATCCCCGCCGCGATCGCTGCGTGGCGCAGGCTGCGATGTGCGTACGCGTCGATCAGGGCGATGCGGTTCGTGGGCGCGAGCGTCTGCATCGCCATGAAGTTCGCGGTATAGCCCTCGGCGGCGAGGATCGCGGCTTCCTGACCCATGAAGGCCGACAGTTCGGCTTCGAGGGCCTCGTGCGAGAGGCTGTTGCCGGTAGTTTCGCGGCTGGCGGTGGTGGAGAGCCCAAGACGGCGTGCGGCGTCGGTCAGGGCGGCGATCACGCGCGGATGGCTGCCCAGCCCGAGGTAGTTGCACCCCGCGAACGCGACCAGATCGCGGCCTTCGAGGCGGACGCACGTGGGGGATTGAAATTCGATTGGGAGGCGACCCATGCGAAGGCTTCCATCGGCGATTGACGCCGCTCATCCATGAAGGAACTTGGGCCGTTCCTGGCCCACCTTGAATCGAGAGTAGCCCGGGCGTCTCGTCCGTGAGTCGCTGGCCTTCAACACTCTTCGTCGCGACACGCCGCGCTGCAACAATCCGGCATGTCCTCGCACGCCGGCGTCATCCTGGGTTCGGACACCTTTGCGCGGGCGACGGCACTGGCGGGCTGCCTCGCGGAGATGGGCGTGGCGCGGCTGATGCTGCGGGCTGGGCCAGAGCGACGTTGGCTGGAGGCGCGGGGGACGAACCTGCCTGGCGAGATCGTGCGGGCGGTCGAAGCGGCGCAGGGCGCGGCGGTGGAAGTCGACGCCGGGTCGCTGGGGGCGGTGTTTGAGTTCACGCGCGAGGGGGCGGCGTGGACGTGTGGAGACGAGGAAGTGGCGCAACGGCTGCGGGCGAGGTTGCACGCGTGAGTGACACGACGCGAGGAGCGATTACTCGCCCAAACGCACACTCAGCGTGCGAACGGAGAGTTCGGCGGGCAGGCAGAGGCTCGCAAGCGTGGCCTGGCAGAGGTCGTCCGTCACGCAGGGATCGGCGTCGGATTCGTTGGCGAAATCGGTGATGCAGCGGACGAGTTCGCGTGCGTCGTCGTCGTGGAAGGGGAGCATCTCGCGCGGGCCGGTGATGGAAACAAGCGTCACTTCCCGGCTTGCCCCGCCGCAAGGCGTGTGGAGGGCGGAGGCGAGCAGTTCGGGCTTGGCGGCGGCGGAATGGGAATCCTCGACGGACCACGTGAGGCAGTCGCAATCCTGGGTGGATGCTTCGACGCCTCGGTAGACCGCGACCACGAGCGAGCGTTCGCCAGTCAGGGTGGGGACGCCGTCGATCAGTTCAGGATCGAGGTGGGCGAAGCTGGCAAGCTTGTCGTCGGAGTCGCGGGCAGGCTCAGCGGAGGCGGTGAGGACGATGGGGTCGGTGGGACGAGGCTTGGGGGTGGAGTCGGGGTTGAGAGCAACCGAACCGCCGCCGCCCGGGAGCGGGCGAGGCATCGGTGCTGGCTTGGGGTTGCTGAAGACGATGAACGAACCCACAGCGAGCGCCGCGGCGGCTGCGAGGGAGCCGACACGCAGGACGGGCGCCAGGCGCGGACGGGACGCAGCGGAGCCGGCGAGGCGAAGTGCTGGCTGGGTCTGCCCCAACGCGACTTGCTCAAACCGCTCGGCTTCGAGGGTCTGGATCACCAGATCGTCGAGCAGGAGATCGTCCACGCCGTTCGCGGCGGACTGGCCAACAACGTGATTGGCGGAGCGAGATGGCTGATTCGTGGACATGAGTTTGTTTCGAACTTCCCACAAGTGATTCGCCTGCTGGGCGGCGTTGTTCAGTCGGAAATTCCGCGAGGAGCCGCTTTGGCGGAGTGCTGAGGCCGATCCCTAGGGCCTATGCGACCCATAGGACCTATGGATTGCACAGGCCTACGCCGGCTCCTGATTCGTCAGTCCCAGCCGCTGGAGATACTCGCGGATTTTGGCGTACGCCCGTTGCTTTCGGACGTTCACGTTGCTCGCAGCGATGCCCATGGCCTTCGCGAGTTCGCGGTCGCTTTGGCCTCCCGCCCAGTTGCGGAGCAGCCAGCGTTCGTCGTCGGTGAGGGCGGCGGGGCTTTGCTCGTCGGAAAGAGCCCCCCGCATCGCCTGAAGCAGCGCGGCGTGTGCGGATTCTTCGGCGAGGGAATCGGCCTGGGGGTTGGCGGGGCCGGCCTGAGCGACAAGACGGGTGTAGCGGTCGACCGCGGCGTCTCGGCGGCCGGTGGCCCGCAAGTGCTGGAGCCAGACCTTGTGGCTGATGGCGTAGGCGAAGGTGGTGATCGCGGAGCGCGAGGGGTCGTAGCGGCCTTGAGACAGAGCCTGCCAGAGGCCCAGCAGCGAGCGCTGGGTCAGGTCTTCGATCAGGTCGTCCTTGGCCCGGGCCTTGTCACGAAAAAACGCGGCGAACGCGGGGCGGAGGTGGGTGGCCAGTTGGTCAAAGGCTGTCCGGTCGGGTTGCGAGCCATCGGAAGCTTGCAGGGCGAGGTTCGCCAGCAATTCGCGATGGGCGTCTCGGCCGGGCGTTGCGGAAGGGGTCACAGCCTGCGGAACAGTCTGCTGTCGTGCGGCGGGGCGAGAGGAGTTGTCGGCATGCGATGGCGGCACTCGTGGGATGACGGTGGACAGCAACGACCCCGAACTGGTGGCAACCATCGGCAATCGAGGGTGATTCGCCGGAGTTGGGCGGATGTTCCGGCATTGGAGGAAAGGATTACTTTCCCACACAGAACGTGGCAAAGACCCGTCCGATCACATCATCGGGTGAAATCTGGCCCACCAGTTCGCCCAGGGCGGTGAGGGAGGCTCGGAGGTGGTGGGCGACGGATTCGGGGGCTTCGAGGGCATGGGAGGCGGGGTCAAAGGCGAGGAGGGCGGCGGCAAGGCCGGTTTCGGCGGCGGTCAGGGCTTCGCGGTGGCGGGGCACCAGGGCGGCGATACCGGCGGTCTGGGTGGCGAGGGCGAGGTGGGCGATTGTGCGGCGCAAGGCGGGTAGGTTCCAACCGTCGAGGCCGCAGACGGGGATGGGTGCGTGGGCGGAACGGATGGATGCGGCGTGCTGAGTTTCGATGCGGGAACGGTCGGCGAAAGTGTGGACGAGGAGTGTGCGGGCGGCATCAAGCTCGAGCGTGTCGAGGGCGGGTGCGGGGGCGTGCTCGTGTTCGCACCAGAGGACGAGGTCGGCGGTGCGGATGGCTTGGAGGGCGTGGGATTGGGCGGCGGAGTCGGAGGATGAGTCGTTGCCACTCGGAATCTCGCCCACCCCAACCCCTCCCTCTGGGAGGGGCTTTTAGAGGCCCGGGACGTCGCAGAGCAGGACGGGGCCAGCGCCGGGGATGTCGGGGGAAAGATCGAGTTCTTCGGCGAGGACGTCTCGGGTGGTGCCGATGGTGGGGGAGGCGATGGCGCGCGGGCGGCCAAGCAGAGCGTTGAAGAGGGTGCTCTTGCCGGCGTTGGGTGCGCCGGCGAGGACGACGCGGGGAAGTGCGGATGGATTCTCGCGAGCGCGGGCGGTGCCAAGGTGGGCGCGGATGGCGTCGCGAAGGCACGCTGCGCGAGCCGCGAGCGCGGCGGGGGCGATGGCGACGACGTCTTCCTGATCGGTGAAGTCGATGCCAGCTTCGACGAGGGCCAGCAGCGTGGTCAGTTCGTCGGCCCAAACGCGATAGGTCTCGCCCGTGCGGCCATTGAGGAGCGACTTAGCACCCTCAAGTTGCTGCGTATTGGCGGCAGCGATGGTGGCGGCGACGCCTTCGGCTTGGGTGAGGGTGAGGCGACCTCGCAGGAAGGCGCGGGCGGTGAACTCGCCTGGCTGGGCCATGCGGAGGGGATGGTCGGTGTTTGAGGCGGCGAGGAAAGCACGAATGAGGCGCTGAACGAGATGTGGGTTGCCCGGGACGACGACTTCGAGGATGTCGTCGCCTGTGTAGCTATGCGGGGCGGGGAAGGAGAGGATGGTGACGGGGAGGGAGAGATGTTCCCCTGATGATTCGGACGCAGTCTTGATCCAAAGCGTTTGGGAAGCGACGCCGCGACGGCGGGGAAGGTCTTCAACGGCCAGCCCACCCCAACCCCTCCCTCTGGGAGAGACTTTCGTGGCAAGGCTATCGACAGCGGCAAACGCGCCAGGGCCAGCAAGACGCAGGATGGCTTTCCCGGAAACGCCAGGCGCGGAGGCTTGGGCCAAGATGGTGTCAGAGAGAGAAATCAAGACAGTGTGACGAAAAGGAAGGCAACCAGGCAGAAAGGCATCGCGGCATCAAGTGTTGGCGCGAAGCGATCTCCACTTCGTCTCTTCGTCACTCCGTCTCTTCGTCACTTCTTTCTCACTTCTTCTTCATCTGCTCGCGCGTCATCTGCTTGGAGCGGTCCTCGGCCATGCGCTGGACGCGCTCGATGAAGCTCTCGCCTTCGGGCTTGCCCTTGCGTTTGGCGAGGCGATCGGCCTTCATCTTGTCGAGGTCAAGCAAGCCGTGTTTATCCATGTGGTGCTTGATCCACTTGGATTCGAGGATGCCCAGCACGGAGTTTGCGATGAAGTAGACCGCCAGGCCGCTGGGCGCGTTGTACATGAAGACGGGGAACATCACCACCATCATCCACTTCATCATCGTCTGCTGCATCTGCATTTCAGGCGTGAGGGGTGTGGCGCTGGGGGGTGTCAAGTACTTCTGCTGAATGAAGAAGACCACGCCCAGAATGAGCGGCAGGATGTTGAAGCTCTCGATGGGGCCAAGCAGGGGCACCGTGAAGAGCACCTTGCCAAAGTACAAGAAACGATCAGGCTCAGCGAGGTCGCCCATGAACTGCCAGAAAGGCGAGGCGGTGGGTTGGATCGCTTGGAACAGGCCGTAGAACGCGCCCTGGTGGCGGAGTTCGAACGCGAAGTAGAGCGTCGCGTACAGCGCGATCCAGACTGGCGTCTGCAGGAACATCGGGATGCAGCCCAGCATGCCGGTGGGGCTGATGCCTTCTTCCTTCCACAGGCGGGCGGTTTCGACTTGCAGCTTCTTGGGATCGTCCTTGTACTTCTCCTGCAGTTCCTTCTGCTTGGGAGCGACCGCCGACATCTGCTTGCCGAAACGCTGGATGCGGATCTGGCTCCACTTGGTGACGGGGTGCAGGATCGAGCGGACGACGACGACCAGGAAGATGATCGCGATGGCCCAGTCGAAGAAGACAAAGTCGTGCAGCAGTCGGAGCAGGCCGATGAGCAGCATCGTCATCCAGCCGAACGTACAGGGACCACAGGGGCCGCCGAAGTTGTACAGCACGAGGCCGCCCAGCCCGAGGCTGTCACGCACGGGATCGAGGTGGATGGTCTTTCGCTCGAGTGGACCGGCGTAGATGTTCATCGACACGTCGGCGATGTTGCCCGCGATCCCCGCTGGCGCGAGGTCGAGGGGCTTGCTGTCGAGACGCAGGCCGACGACCGGCTTGTTCACGGCGGGGTCGATGGTGTAGATGCGCGTGATGCGATCGACCCACTGGAACGTCTTGGCGACGCCCACGGCCTTGGCATCGGTGATGGGAAACGCCGCGAGGCTGAAGTAGCGATTGCTGAAGCCAGCCCAGACGAGTTGGTGACCTTCGGACTGAGACAGCGCGTTGGGCCAGGCGATCTTCTCTGCTTCATACGCGTTGGTGCCCTTGACCATGCTCCCCAACATCGCATCGTGGCTGATCACGTAGTCGTCACTGAACACGGTGGTCTGTGCCGGGTCCTTGGCGGGTTCGAGCAGGTGCCCGAAGCGCATGCGGCGTTTGTCGCCGCCGTAGCTGAGGGCGTCCTGCGGCAGATCGATCTGGGCCATCTGGAACCAGCGGATGGTCACGGGGAAGGGCGTCAGGTTCTCGATCTGCTGGAGCAGTTGGACGCCGCCGGTCGCTCCAGACAACATGTATGTGCGGGTGATGCGAATGACGGGCTGGTTGCCAGCGTCGGCGATGAGCGCCTCGAACTGAGCCGTGGTTTCTGGGCTGGTGCTGGGGACGATGCGCCAGACGGGCCCTGCCGCATCGTCGAACAAGCGAACGACCTGTGGCGCGGGGGCGGGCTGGTTGGCGAGGGCGGGGGGCGTGACTTCGAGGGCGAGCGCGCTGAACGGGACGACGCCGCTCGCAGGGTTGTCGGCCTGCTGCGGCACGGCGTGCTGGAGCGTGACGTGCTTGGTGTCCTTGATGTCGACGAAGTGGTTGGTGAGTTGGAGGTGCTCGAGCCCCGCGCCGCCTGAGGTCATCTTCGGGAAGGTGACGAAGAGGGAGTGGGACGAGGTCTTGTCGAGCGAGCCCAACGGCGCTGGCGGTTGCTCGCTCTGTGAGGACCAGGCCTGGGCGCGGAGAGTGGTCCAGTTGATGCCCGAGGGAGGGTTGGGTGTGGTGGCAGAGGTCGCCGTGGGCGCGGCATCAGCCGGCGGGGTGGCGGCGGGAGTTTGGTTTGGCGTTGCTGCTTGCGTTGTTGGCTGAGAGGTCTGCGCAGGCGCTTGAGAGCCGCTGGTGGCAGTCGCCTCGGGAGTTGTCGTTGGCGCGGGGGTCTGCCCGTTGGGTTGGGTGGGCGTCGTTGCCGTCGGTCCGGCGGTGCGGAAGATTGAGACTGCAACCGCCACGCCCAGGCCAAGGGCGAGGGCGGGGACCAGGACTCGGAGCAGCGTGTTGGTTTCTCGTGCCATTGTGAATTGCGAGGCGCGCGTCGGGCGCGAATTCGTCCATGAATGTGCGGCGCAGCGGTTGTTGGCTGGCGCGGGAAGGGGCAAAGAAAAGAGGCAAGCGAAATGCTCACGATGCGGGAGGCATCGCGGCCTGAAGCCCCAGGGAGGCCACAAGCGGCCAAGGATAGAACCGGCGGCAGGCAAAAACGCGAGGTACGCTCCTTCTTATGGTGACGCATCGGAGCAAGGAGGCTCGATTTCCGCACGCCGCGGTCGCGGCGGATCATCCGCTGGCGTCGGCGGCGGGGGTTTCGATCTTGCAACGCGGGGGCAACGCGGTGGACGCGGCGGTGGCGACGAGTTTCGCGCTGTCGGTGGTGCGGCCTTATTCGTGCGGGGTGGGCGGGGGCGGGTTTCTGGTGCTGCACGGGCGTGCGGGTGGCAAGGACGCGCGGCTGCGCGGGACGCACGTTCTGGACTATCGCGAGACGGCCCCGGCGCACCTCAAGGCAGATTTTTTCGAGGGGATCGACGATCCCGACGCGAGCACGCGGGGCGGGCGGGCGGTGGGCGTGCCTGGGCACGTGGCGGGGATGATGGACGCGTTGGAACGGTGGGGCACGATGTCGCGTGCGGAGGTGCTCGCTCCGGCGATCGAACTCGCGAAGTCTGGGTTCGTCGCGGATCAGCATTATGTCAGCAGCGCGATGGAGATCAGTGCGTGGGTGCGCAAGGACGCCGCCCGGTCGAAGCGATTCGCGTGGGCGTGGGAGCGGCTGCTTGGAAAGGGTGAGGTAAAGGTCGGCGATCGCATTCATGCGCCTGAGCAGGCGGACTTGCTGGAACGCATCGTGCGTGAAGGTGCGGCGGGGTTCTATCAGGGCGAAGTCGCGAAGGCGATTCTTGACAGCATTCACGGCGACGGTGGCGAGATGACGCTCGAAGACCTCGCGGGGTATCGCACGCGGATGCGTCCTGCGCTGGCGACGGCGTTCATGGGTCGGCGTGTGCTGTCGATGCCACCTCCGAGTAGCGGAGGGCTCGTGCTGGCGCAGGTGTTTTCGATGTTGGAGCGGCGCGGGGATGCGCTTCGGGCGGCGGTAGCGAAGGGGCACAACTCACCGGAGTACGTGCAACTTGTCTGCGAAGCCGCGAAGCACGCGTTCGCGGATCGCGCGCGGTGGTTGGCAGATAGCGACTTTGTGGATGTGCCTTTGGGGCTGCTGCTCGATCCGGAGCGGTTGGACAAGGCCGCGGCGAGCATCGATCTGCTCTGCACGAAGCCACAGGATGCGTATGGCGTCGCGCCGCCGCCTCCCGATGAGCGGGGCACGTCGCATTTGAGCGTGGTGGATGCGGATGGGAACGCCGTGGCGTGCACGGAGACGATCAATCTTGAGTTTGGCTCGCTGGTGGCGGTCGAGCGATTTGGGTTCTGCCTCAACGACACCATCGACGACTTCGCGGTGCGCAGCGGCAAAGCCAATGCTTTCGGGCTGATGCAATCGAATCGCAACGCGCCCACGCCGGGAAAGCGGCCGCTGAGCGCGATGACGCCGACGATTGTGCTGGAAGAAGATGGGAGGGTGATGGCGGTGGCAGGCGGCTCGGGGGGCCCTCGGATCATCTCCGGCACGCTGCAGGTGCTGCTCAACGCGATGCTGTTTGGGATGGACGCGAAGGACGCGGTGTCGCGGGCGCGATTCCACCATCAGTGGTCGCCCCATGTGCTGCAACTGGAACCGGAACTGCTCGAATCGCCGCTCGCTGCGTCGTTGCGAGGGCTGGGGCACGAAGTCGGAAAGCGATCACCCATCGGCACGATCCAACTCATCACACGCGACCGCGACGGCTGGGACGCCGCGAGCGATCCTCGCAAGGGCGGGGAGGCACGCGGATACTGAGTCTTTGATCAGGCGTTGAGCCACTGCTGCATCGCGGCGAGTGCGTGATGATGCAGGGCGTGGTCGCCTTCGTCGATGGCGTTGGTCACGGTCGCGTGGCGAGAGGCGAGGTAGTCGCTGAGGGCTTTGGCTCCGCTTTCGCCAAGATACGGTGTGATGCGGTCGGCACGGCCAGCGCTGACGAGCAGGCGAGCTCCGCTCAGGTCCGGATCAACTTCGGGTCTGAGCGGCAGCATCGGGCGCAGCAGGGCGAGGTTGGCGAGCAGGCCTTGCGAAATCAGTTCGGGCCGCATGAGCAGCATCGCTGCGGCGACGTTGGCACCGTTGCTGTAGCCGACGATGGTGACGGTCTTGGGGTCAAAACCGTACACGTCGCAGGCTGCGTTCAGCCAGTCCGCGAGCGCGAGCGTGCGGGTGCGGAGGTCTTCCATGTCGAAGACGCCCTCGGCGAGGCGGCGGAAGAAGCGGGGCATGCCGTGCTCGAGGACATTGCCGCGCGGAGCGAGGAAGTTGGCTGTTGGGTCCAGGCGTTGCGCGAGGGGCAAGAGGCTGTTCTCGTTGCCGCCCGTGCCGTGGAGCATGATGAGCGTGCGCGTGGCTTGCTTGGAAGGGAGCCAGAGATGGTGGTGGGTGGAGAGCATCATGAGTGTGACAGAAGATCAGGAGTGGCCCACGACAGAGCCGCCAGGCAGCGTGATGCGCGGGACAGTTTGCTCGATGCGAGCGCGGGCGTGTTCGTATTGTGGGGGCAGTTTGAGCGCGCCGCCCAGCGCGGCGAGCGGCTCGTCGGTGGCGAAGCCGGGGGAATCTGTCGCGAACTCGAAGAGGACGTGGCCAGGCTCGCGGAAGTAGATGCTCTGGAAGTAGGAGCGATCCTGCACAGGTGTGGCGCGGAGGCCGCGATGGGCGAGGTGCTGCTGCCAGCGGGCCTGAGCTTCGAGGTCGGGCACGCGGAAGGCGACGTGGTGGACCACGCCCGCGCCGAGTTTGTTGTCGGGCAGAGTGGGGTCTTCGAGGATGTCGAGGTAGGTGGCAAAGGTGCCGGTGGTGCCTGAGGTCGCGGCGCGGAGGCGGGTGCGGGTGGCGGTGCCTTCGGCAGCGCTATCGACGATGCGATAGCCCATGGACTCGGTAAGCAGCGCGATGGTGGGTTTGGCACGGTGGAGCGCGAGCGCGACGCTGTGGAACCCGCGAAGGGCGAAGTGGGGCGGAATGTCGTCTCTGGTGAATGGGGCTGGGCCCTCGTCGCAAGCGATCAGTTCGAGACGCATGCCGTCGTGATCTTCGAATGTGAGCACAGGACTGCCAAACCGGGTGACGCGTTGCAGGTTCGCGACATCGCGGCTGGCCTTCAGCCGCTCCCACCAGAACTCCAACGCCGCGGCGGGCATGTTGAAGGCGGTCGCGATTACCGCTCCGGCGCCTTGCACGCCTCGCTTGACGTTGGCCCAGGGGAAGAATGTGAGCACGGTGCCCGGCTCGCCCGCTTCGTTGCCAAAGTAAAAGTGGTACGTACCCGGATCGTCGAAGTTGACGGTGAGTTTGACAAGACGCAGCCCCAGCGTTTCGGTGTAGAAGTCAAGGTTGCGCTGTGGGTCGCGGGCGATCGCGGTGACGTGGTGCAGCGCAGCGATGGGCTGGACAGTTGGGGTTTGAGGCGAGACTTGGGTGGAGGCTTGGGTTGCCATGATGGACCTCAATTTGCGTGGTGGCTTGCCGTACCGGAGTGGAACGACGTGGTTGCCGGATGTTTGATGCCGGGCGGCTGCGGGCGTAGCGGGTGCCGCTCGAAACTGCCGTGCGGAGTGTGAACGGACCTTTCGATCCGTGACGCGTCTATCATGGCAGCCCGGTGAAACCGTCGGTGTACGGCAGCATCGGATGAACTCGTGACAGGGTTTTGTGGGGGAGCCGCGGCGAAGGCTTGCGGCCTTGGGTTGGGCGGAGCATCAAAGCATGACGCGTGATGAGATTTTCGAGAAGGTGCGCACGATTCTGGTGGATGCCCTCGCGGTGGATGAGGATGACGTCGCGATGGAATCGATCCTGACGAAGGACTTGGGGGCCGAGTCCATCGACTTCCTGGACATCGTGTTCAAGTTGGAGCAGGCCTTCTCGATCAAGATCGGGCAGGGCGAACTGTTCCCCGAAGGCGCGGGCAGCGATCCGCGGTTTGTCAAGGACGGAAAGGTCACGCCCGACGGCATCGCGAAGCTCAAGGAACGCCTTCCTCACGTCAACTTCACTCGGTTTGAGGCCGACCCGCAGAGCAGCAAGGTGGCGGAACTCTTCACGGTGGAGACGCTGGTGCGGTTTGTGGAAGGGAAGTTGAAGAAGTAGGCATTGGGCCCAAGACATTCAGGAAGGCGAACTGCCTGCCTGTGTCCTTCGTGTACTCCATGTCTTGTCACCGTGATACCTCGGCACCTCTCCTATGCGTTGGATGTGGATCGATCGCGTTGTTGAACTCGTCCCGGCCCAGCGGCTGGTCGCGATCAAGCACGTTTCGATGGCGGAGGAGCATCTCCACGATCACTTCGCGGCAAGCGGATCGCACGCCGCGCAGCCGATCATGCCCATGAGCCTGATTGTGGAAGGCATGGCCCAAACGGCGGGGATCATGGTGGGGCACGCCGAGCAGTTTCGACACAAAGTCATTCTCGCGAAGGTGAGCAAGGCGGAGGTGCGAGAGGACGCGACGCCCGGCTGCACGCTGCGCTATACCGCGACGATGGAAAGGATGGACGCGACCGGCGCGAGCACGCGTGGCGTGGTGGAGTTGTGCTCGCCCGAGTTGGGGCGTGAGGGGGCGGGCGGCTCGTTTCGAGAAGTCGGCACGATCGATCTGATGTTCAGTCACCTGGACAACAACATGCAGGGCCTGGCCTTCCCAGAGCACAACTTCGTGTTTGGCGAGGGGTTCAAGACGCTGCTGCGGATGAGCGGCGTGATCCAATAGTCGCGACAAGCGCTGTCGGCGGACCCGATACCATCAGCCATGCGGACGCTCGCGTGGATCATGGTGCTGGTAGGGACGCCCATCGCGGTTGGTGCGTTCTACTTCGCGCTCAAACCGATCGCGGACATGTATCGTCAGGCGGCGACCGATCCGCTCGCGGACTCCATGCCCTCGGACGGCAAGGGCGTCGCGAAGGAGATGCTCGTACCGGCGGCGGTGGGCGTGGTATGCGGCGGGCTCGCGTCGGCGGGCTCGCTGATGTTGTTTGTGACGAAGCGCCGCAGGCGTGCGCCGAAACAGTGACCTCGACACGATCCGTGCGGTTTCGGTTTCGTTGCGTTTGAATCACGCGAGAGATCATCGGCTCGCTCTCCTACGCTCTGCCTCCATGGGTCGATTGAGCACGATTTCAGCCGCGCAGGGAGACGCCGCGTACGCCGCGGCGCAGGTGGTGGTGGAAACGCACCGGCGGATCGCAGCGTTCCTAAAGGCGGGGCAGACGCTTGCGCAGATAGATCAGTTTGTGGCCCTGCAGCTTGCTGAGCAGGGCGCGAAGTCATGTTTTCTGGGGTATACGCCCAGTCGGCGGACGCTGCCGCCCTTTCCGTCGCATGCGTGTCTCTCGGTCAATGAATGCGTCGTGCATGGCACGGCGGGGTACTTGCGGCGACCGATCGAGCAGGGGGACGTGCTCAAGATCGATATTGGCGTGCACTATCGCGGCTGGATCGGCGACGCTGGGTGGACGTATGTGTTTGGCAAGCCCAGCGAGCTTGTGCAGCGGCTGGTCAAGGCTGGCAAGGAATCGCTGGCGGCGGGCTGTGCGCAGCTTGGGCCAAACAACAAGTTTCGTGACTTCGCGATC
>JALHOJ010000068.1 GCA_022843045.1 Phycisphaerales bacterium | reverse complement strand
AAGGACACGACCATCGATGTGCTGGCGGCGTCGATCACGCACATTGACCTCGCGAAGGAGTATCCAGCGTGGTGGCAGATGGCGAGGAACCTGGGGAGTGGTTCGTAAAGCAAGCCGCATGGCGGCATTGGCGTGCGATTGGAAGTGGCGAATGAGACCGCGGCCGATGATTGCCGAGGATGAACGGGTGATATGAGCGACGAGTTGCCGCCATTGCGAACGGATCCATGGCCTTGGGTCGATCGACGATCGAACGGGTGGCTTGATCTCTCGTTCGATGCTCCAATGCTGACCGATCATCGAGTGGATTGGTTGAAAGCTCGTGATTGGCTTGCAGCGGAGTACGCGGCTGTGTTTGCTCCCGTGCTGTTTGATCCGATCACAGGTTCATGGTTTGTCAACTTCAAGGCAGTGTGTCGTAGCAAGTCCGTTGCAGCGACGCTTTACCGCGAGGACTTTCCAGACGACCTCTGCTTGGCAGCAAAGCATACCGAGAGCGAGATACTGGTTCACGATGTGGCGGAACGACTTCGTGCGACGAAGCCTGATCTGGGCAGCCTAGAGACCATGGACAAGGCGGCATTTCGGGCTTGGGTGGGCACTCAGTGGTTCGATTGAGCTTCGGGCGGAGTTGAGATCACAGAAGTAAGCTGAAGAAGCGCTCGCACATGCCAGAGAAGGGCTGGGCACCCTCTTCCGGCACATCCTCTTGCTCAAGCGCGGCGTGGTTGCCCGGATGGCTGATGCGATTCGTCGTTGTGCGGATGCTGCCTGACGCTTGCGCGTCGGACCGCTTGACGGCGAAGCCGTCGTGGTGAGTAGCCGTGGGTTGTCGCGAACGCGACACCCACGGACGAGTGCACTCTGCATTGCGGCACCACGCAGTGGTGCAGGTCGCTGGTGCGTGTGGCGTCACCACTTCGTGGTGAACGGGCCACACACTCCTCTCCGTGGGTGCCGCGTTCGCGGCGACCCACGGCTATTGACCTTGACGGCTTCGCCGTCGATGCTGACACGCAGATTCGGAATCGAATCGGTGTCACTTAGACTCTGCCGTCATTCGCACCAGCGACGCCGTCGAGTACCAGCCATCGAGATCGCACGCTCCCGCGTCAAGTCCATCGATTGCTTTGCGAGCGTCGTCCACCGATGTCGCATCGAGCACGATGATGCCTTCTTGGGGCGTGTCGGTGAAGCGGGCCCACCAGATGATGCGTGGGGCGGGCGATGCGGTCGCTGGGGCGTTTGCTTTCGGGGCGAGGGCGGCGCGGGCGCGGGTGAGGTCGCGGGCGTGGAGCATCACGTAGGGGCGGATGCCTTGGGGCGGGTCGCCTGGCTTGCGGTCGGCTGTCCCTTGGGCCTTGAGCTGCGCTTGCATTTCCTTCTCGAAGCGCGGGAAGTCGCGGACGCTCGCCGGGATTTCGATTTCGCGGATGATGGTCGCGAATTCGCCAGCGATCACGCCTGGGTCGGACGCGGCGAGGGCTTGGGCCTCGCTGGCGGTGGACACGTCGAAGATGAAGACGCCACGCCACGCGGGGTCACGGGGCTTGGCGAAGGGGCCAGCGATGAGCAGCTTGCCTTCGTCTGCGAGTTTCTGCATGTTGGCCATGTGGCCCTTAAAGATCTCGGACTTGTGCTCACGGGTGTTGGTGGCGGAGCTTGGGCCGGTGATGAGGTAGACGAAGGTCATGCGCGCGGTCGGTGGGCTGTTCGCGGGTGCGGAGCGAGGAGCGGCACAGCCGACCATGATCGCGGCAACGAGGAAGAGCGTGGCGAGCATCTGCATCGAAAAGGTTACTCGGTGATTCGCGGCGAGGCTGATTCGTAACGAAAACGGCGGAAGTGCGGATACGTCGGGTGCCCGGTTTGGGGAAGGGTGGGCGCGTGGAGATGCTGCGTCATGAAGATCGTCTGGATGCTGGGGGCGTTGTTGACATTGGAGGGAGCGGCGATCGGGCAGGCGACGGCGCCGGCGAAGACGGATGAGTCGAAGGCCGGAGCGAAAGACGGGCATGGGGCGAGCGGCGCGGCGGCGAGTCCGTACGCGTGGACCAAGCTTGGGACCGAGGCGTATCAGGGGAAGCAGGATGACATTCACTTTGTCTCCCCCACTGTCGGCTGGTACGTCAACGGGGCGGGACGCATTTATCGCACGAAGGATGGGGGCGCGATGTGGGAGAAGATGATCGAGAAGCCGGGCACGTTCTTTCGGTGCATCGCGTTCCTTGATGAGCAGCGCGGGTTTGCGGGCAATATCGGGCCGGACTATTTTCCGAATGTGTCGGACACGACGCCCTTGTATCGCACGAGCGATGGCGGGGCTACGTGGGAAGCGGTGAAGATCGATGGCGATCCGGTGAAAGGGCTGTGCGCGCTGGAAGTCGTGCGATATCCGTTCATCAATGCGGGGAACCTGGGCGAGAAGACCATGATCGTGGGCGGCGGGCGGGTGGGGACGCCGGCGGTGTTCATCAAGTCGATGGATGAGGGGGCGACGTGGACGGCGACGGACATGTCAGCGCATTGCCAGATGATTCTGGATGTGCACTTCTTTGATGATCGGCACGGCGTGATCGCGGCGGCGACGGATGCGAATGTGCAGGTGAGCAAGGCGTTGATTCTGACGACGAGCGACGGGGGGGCGACGTGGACGAAGGCGTATGAAGGGTCACGCGAGTTTGAGCTCACGTGGAAGATCTCGTTTCCGACGCGGGATGTGGGATATGTGACGATTCAGTCGTACAACCCTGATCCCGCGAAGAGCAAGCGGTTTGTCGCGAAGACGACGGACGGGGGGAAGACTTGGGAGGAGATCGAGCTGGTTGACGATCTCAAGGTGCGTCAGTTTGGTGTCGCGTTCATCGATGCCAACACCGGGTGGGTTGGTGCGATGCCGAACGGGTTTGAGACCACGGATGGCGGGGCAACGTGGCGCAAAGCGGAGATGGGCAACGCGGTGAACAAGATCCGGCTGCTTAGGACCGAAGATGGGTTTGTGGGGTATGCGATTGGGGTGAATGTGTTCAAGCTTGAGCACAAGGACGCGGGTGCTTCGAAGTGATCGGCGGCGTTACTTGGGCGGCTGCCACACGGTCTCGCTCAGTTCGCCCCATTCATCGTTCTCGATCTGTGCGATCATGTCGGCGACGCTGATGTTGGCTTCTTTCGCGGCCTTGGTGAACGTGTCGTCCCAGTAGCCCTTGCTGGGATCGTTGTCGCGGTACCAATAGCCGTTGAGATTCTTGTAGTACAGCACGAAGCCTTCGATCGGCACAAGATTCTTGTTCTGGCTTGCGACGGCGAGATTGATCGCCGCGCCGATCGCTCTCGTTGCGCCGCCCCGGCGACGAACCCGGACTCGTGTACCGCTCTCAACGACTTCTTCGGCACCCATCTGCACTTCGGCGGCATCGCCTCGAATGGTGATCTTGTGCGGAAAGATGCCGATATCCGAGAGCGGGTAGAGCTCTCGTTCGTCGATGCGCCAGATGATGTAGTCGTCGACGGTCATGGTCTTGAGCCTTGCCGCGGGGAGGCGGTTGCGCAGCGCAACGACGGCGGACATGCGCGTGGGTGGCAGAGCCTTGGTCTGGGCTTCGCTGGCTTCGCGTGCAAGGCGCAGGGTTTCATCGTGGTCGGCCCAGCTTTCGCTGGTCATGGTGTGCTTGTAGGTTTGGACGTCGCGCGCGACGATTGCTTCTTCGGCTCGCTGGAGCTGGGCGACGATCGCCTGCTCGGGCGATTCCTTGCCGCAGCCAGCTAGCACGGACACGCAGGCCGCGAGGGCGGCGAACAGAAGTGACATTCCACGCATGACGATCCTCCCAAGCATCTGTTTCTGAAACGTGGAAGAGAGCATAATCGAAAATGAGTTTGCTTGCAAGCGGTTGATTCAGAAGAATGCCGCTTGATTGAGGACCCTCGCATGAGCAATGCACCACGATCATCCGGTCGCTCCACGCCAATTGCTTCGAAGCGACAACAAGCTTCGGCGAAAGAAGTTGCGCGCGAGGTGTACTTCGCGGACCGGGCCGCGCTGCGGGCGTGGCTAGCGCAGCATCATGCTTCGCACGTCGCGATTTGGTTGGTGTATGACAAGCAGCGAGCGGGGGTTCGGGGGTTGACGTATGACGACATTGTGGAGGAGGCTTTGTGCTTTGGGTGGATTGATTCGGTGGCGGGGCGTGTGAGTGAGGATCGCGCTAAGTTGTATTTTTCCCCTCGCAAGCCAAAGAGCGTGTGGTCGGCGCTCAACAAGCGGCGGGTTGCGTCGCTGCTGGAGCGGGGCCTCATGACTCCAGCGGGCCAGAGCAAGATCGACGCGGCGAAGCGGGATGGTTCTTGGACCACGCTGGATGCGTTTGAGCGGCTGGAAGTGCCGGGGGATCTGGCGAAGGCGCTGAAGGCGAACTCAAAGGCAAAGGCCCACTTTGATGCGTTCCCGCCTGGAGCGCGCAAGCAGATTCTGTATTGGGTTGGTAGTGCGAAGCGGCCTGAGACGCGGGCGAAGCGCGTGGCTGAGGCGGTGCGGCTGGCGGCGGAGAACGTTCGGGCGAATCAGCCGGCCAAGAACGCCCGGTAGCACGCAAGTCCATCGAGCGTGCGGCGATCATGGCCTGAAATCGGGCCTGGTTTGATGTTTCACGAGCGGATTGGGAATCTCGGAACCAGCGGCACACGGGCCGGTAGAAGTGTGGGCGGTTTGGGGTGCAGTGGTTGTCTGAGTTCGGGAGTCTGATCATGAACACACGGTTCTTCGGCGTGGCTGCGAGCGTGCTCGCTTTGGTCGCTGGTCTTGCGAGCGGGCAATGCACGACGGGTCTGCAACCCATCGGGTACTTCGGCGTGAGTGACGAGAACGGGTCGCTGTCAAACGTGGGGCCGTCCGCGCGAGTCAATGCGATGACGGCGTGGGATCCGGATGGGAGTGGCCCGCTACCGGAGCAACTCGTGGTTGGCGGGGCGTTTCGGTCGATTGACGGCGTGCCTGCGGAGGGAATCGCGAGGTGGGATGGGTCGGGGTGGCAGGCGATTGGGGCCGGGTTTCCGTCGCGCGGGACGCCCCAGTCCCTCAACGATCAGCAGGATTCGGAAGTGACGGCATTGGCGGTGCACAACGGGCAGTTGTACGCGGCGGGGCGAATTTCGATCACGACACCGACGGGCGCGACGATTCCGGTGCGGGTGGCGCGATGGAGCGGAGCGGCGTGGGAGTTTGTCGGCACGGAGTTGACGGGCGGGTCTTCGCCCACGCGCGTGAACGCCATGGCGTCGGCGCATGGGCGGCTGTATATCGGCGGCTCGTTCATGCTCAACACGGCGCAGGGTGTTCGATATTCGCTCGCTTCGCTGAGCGACACCAACACCTGGGTCGCACCGTCCCAAACGGTCAGCAGTGGGTTGCTAGTGCGATCGATGGTGGCGACGCAAGGACGGCTCTTCATCGCGGGGCAATTGCCGGTGGGCGTGGGGCAGGACTCCCGCATCGCGGAAGTTGTATTCACCGGTGAAATTGTCAATACAGGCTTGCAGTGCTCCTTTAGCTGCTCGGGCTCCGTGCAACAGCTCGTGACCGACGGCACGACGCTGTATGCAATCGGTGATCAAGCCAACAACAATGCGCTACGAGGGGTGGTGCGCCGGGCGATTGCGGGCGGGGCTTGGGAGCTGGTTGGTCCGACGTTGCTGACTTCTGCGATCAGCAGCGTCGCGGTCGATGCGAACGGGCTGCTGCGGACCACGGGCACGTCTCTGGAACGCTGGAACGGTACTGCGTGGGTGCCGCAGGGCGGCTCGAGCGTGGCCAACGGTAGCGGGGCGGCACGATTGCTGGGGACGTTTGAAGGCCGCGCGGTCGTGGGCGGGCGGTTTGGCACGGTGCAGGATGGGTTGACAAGCATCAACGGCCCTCGATTCCTCGAGTCGCTGGCGTGGGCGGGGGAGAACGGGCGGTTCATTCCCATCACCACAGGCATCGACGATGCCATCAGCGACATGGCGCTGCTGGGCACGGACATCATCGCCGTGGGGCGATTCGGCTCGGCGGGCGGACAGCGCGCGGACTATGTGGCGGTGTATGGCGCGGACAATCGCTGGCGGCCCTGGCAGAACAATGCGGGGTTTGCGAGACCGACACGATCCGTGGTGATCTACCAAGGCCAGCCCGTGGTCAGTGGCGGTTACGGCCCGATTGGTCAACTCAGCAGTCCCTTCGTTCGGCGTTGGGACGGCGCGCAATGGGTGGCCCTTGGCACGCTGCCCGGCGTGGCGGATCCGTTGATTGCGACGGGCGATGAGTTGTGGGCGGAGGCTCGCCAGTTCCGCGGGAGCCAGGCATCAACGCTGCATCGCTGGAACGGCGCGGCGTGGGAGGCCATCGTGAGCGATGGCTCGATTATCTCGGGTTTGCAGGGCATCCAGGGCCAGATCTGGGCGACGCGCTTGAGCGGCCTGTCGCTCAGCGTCGTGCGATGGAACGGCGGGACGTGGGAGACGCCTGGCCCACTCACGCAGCCCTCGCGATCGCTACTGGGTGAGTTTCAGGGGAGGGTGCTGGCGTTTGGCAATCGCTCGGAGATCTATGAGTTTGACGGGAGCGACTGGCAGTACGTGGGCGTGAGCCCGCTGCCGTCGAGCAGCTTTGCGTCGGCAGTGCCCGCGATTGTCCGGCGTGTGGCGAGCAGCGCGGACGCGCTGTACATCGCTGCGGTCAGCAGTCAGACGGGGGGCAGCAACCTGCCCACGCTGCTGCGGTTCGACGGGCGATCGTGGTCAACACTGGGCGCGTTGCCGTTGAATCTGCCGCAGCAGCCGATCTCTTATGTCACCACGTCGCTGGGACTTCAACCGGTGGTGCGCGGGAACGAACTCTTCGTGGGCGGCCCGTGGATTGGCAGGCCTGAACGCACGGAGTCGACAGCCAACTTCTGGCGGCGCGGGACGGCGTACTTCGGCAAGATCGTGGACCCGTGGGCATCGACCTTCGCTGCTCTTGAAAACACCACCATTGGCGCGGGCGACACGCTCACGATCAACGCGGGGGCGAGTCGGGGCACTCGCGGCTCGTGGACTCGCAATGGCGTGGTGTTGGGCAACGGGGAGCTGCCATCCGGCGCGGTGGTGAGTGGGGCGGGGACGGACGTGCTGCAGATCGCCAACATCACCACGGATCTGGCGGGCGTGTATCAATACACCACGTTCTTCGATGGCTGCGGCGTGGCGTCGGTCATCACTTCCTGGCAACAGGTTGGCGCGGCGAGCGCGGGGCCGGGCGTGCTCGTGACCGTCCGCGCGCCGTGCGACGGCATCGACTTCAACAACGACGGCGCGCTGTTTGATCCGCTGGACATCGAAGCGTTCCTGTCGGTCTTCAGCGAGGGGCCGTGCCTGCCTGAGGGCGCGACGTGCAACGATGTTGACTTCAACAACGATGGCGTGCAGTTTGATCCGGAGGATGTGGATGCGTTCTTGCGGGTGTTCGCTGAGGGCGGGTGCTGAACCTAGACGATTGTGAATCGATACCCCTTCACGACGCGAGGCGTCGGCTCCCTAGCGGGCCAGCGCCTCGCGTAGTTTTTGGCGTTGCGCGGGCGTCAGGACGTCCATGATCTTGCGGAACGACTCGGTCCGCTGGGCGGGGGTCGGCTTGAGTTTGCCCGCGGCGCCTTGGTCGCGAAGGATCGCCTGAATCCTGGCTTGCTGCTCGGGCGTGGGCTGGACGGTCTGGACCAGATCGTCGAACTTCTCCTGTCGCTCCTCCACGATCACGCGGAGCGCGCGTCCCAACTCTCGCAGCAGTTGCTGCGTCTCGCGGCGCGCGGCGGCTCGCGGTGTTTGGGGTAGTTCGCTCCGCGCGGGTCGCTGGTTCGCCCCCGCCCCCGCCCTGGCCCGCCCGGGGGCCGGGTTCGCTCGGTAGTACTCCATCACCGCGTCGCGAAGCTTCGTGCCATTCTCGCTGGTCAGGTGGGCCCCGATCTGATCGACCAAGGCTGGCTCGATGAGATCCTTGGCCTTCTCGCGAAGGGCGAACATCTTCTCGCGAAGTCGTTGCTCAGCGGGACGCTCGCCATCGTTCATGCCGCGTTGGTCATCCTGATCGGCAGGCGGGGGGGAATAGGGCGATCCGCCTCCGGCGACCTCTTGCAGCAGGCTCTGCAGCGCGAGGAACTCCTCAAGATTCTCCGCCAGCAACTTGCTCACCTTGATCGTCCGCTGGGCGAGCAGTTTGTCCGTCGCGGCTTTCTCTTTGTCGGTCAGCGTCAACTGTCGCAGCAGCGCGACCTCCGGTCGCTCCGACAGCTCTTCCGTCGCGCCGTCAAACGATGGCTGCATCAGGGTGGGCTGGTTCTGGGTCTTTGCCTTGTCTACGACTTTCGGTCCAGACAACGCGTCGGCGTCGGGCGCCGAAGCTGGCGGCTGTCCACAGGCCGCGACGGGTGCCGCAAGCAGGACCAAGACGAAGAAACGATCTTGAAGGGCCTTTGTCATCTGCACAGTTCCGTCTGCGAGCACAACGTCTTTGCCTGTCGTGCATTGCACATATCCCCGGGGGTTGTCGGGGGTTGTGCAGTTTATGAGCGCGAGAGTAAATTACCGACTTTCGGAAAATGTGGTCCGGAATAGCGCACCTTGCCGCTACCCTTGTCGTAAAGGCCGCTGTCTCGTGCAGCGCGGTCCGGGACCTGCCCAGGGATGGGTGGGCGCGGAACGCATGGGCGACATCGGATCGGTCGGAAGTTGGTTCGGGGGGGGCGTTACTCGCGGTTGCTTTAAGGATCTCGCACTTGTTTTTGGCGGCGCATGACGCGTCGAAACACTGATGTCAGCCACACCCTCGCTCCCCACTCTGCCACTCGTCGCTTCCGCTATCGCAGCCCCCGGCATCGTTGACAAAGGTGCGGGCAAGGTTGTTGAGCCCAAACCCGTGCACGCGGCGGAACGAGACGCGGCGACCGAACTCGCGGGCCTCTCGCGTGAAGAAGTGCTCGCGACCGAGCACGAACCGGCGAGCAAGCTCGAGCAGGCGGTGACGCTGTTCATCGTTGTCGTGCCGCTGATTGGGCTGGGCGTGGGGATCTGGTCGCTGTGGGGTGTTGGGATTTCCTGGATTCATCTGGTGCTGATGGGCGTGTTCTATGTGCTCACGGCGGGCGGCATCACCGTCGGTTTCCATCGCTACTTCACGCACAAGTCGTACGAGGCTGTGCGGCCTGTGCAGTTTCTTATTGGCGTCTGCGGCTCGATGGCGGCGCAAGGCTCCATCCTTCGCTGGGCGGGGTATCACCGTCGGCACCACCAGCACAGCGACGACACGCTGGATCCGCACTCTCCGCACGCGTATGGCGGCGGGGTGTGGGGCATCATCCGCGGGGCATGGCACGCGCACGTGGGCTGGCTGTTTGAAGGGCACCCCAAGGGCGTGGAGCGGTACGTCGTTGACCTGAAGAAGGACCCGTTGATTCGGTTCATTGATAAGTTGTTTGTGGTGTGGGTTGTGCTGGGGATCGTGCTGCCTGGCGTGATTGCGGGGCTGGTGACGTACTGGATGGGCGGCGACAACGTGCTGATCAGCGGGCTGCTGGGCGCCTTGTGGGGCGGCGTGGTTCGGCTGTTCCTGGTGCACCATGTCACGTGGAGCATCAACAGCGTGTGCCATATCTGGGGTTCACGCGACTTTGAGAGCCACGACGAAAGCCGCAACAACGTGATCTTCGGGATTCTGGCGCTGGGCGAGGGCTGGCACAACAACCACCATGCGTTTCCCGCGAGCGCTCGGCATGGCCTGAAGTGGTGGCAGTTTGACGCGAGCTACGTCTTTATCAAGGCGCTGAGCTACGTCGGGCTGACGCGGGATGTGCGGGTGCCGCTGCCTGAGCGGATGGAAGCCAAGCGGCGGAAGAACTGAGCGGAGCCTCAGAAGATCGACTTCAGCACAGAGACACAGAGATCAGGAGAAAGAGGAGAGAATGCAGATTGGGCCAAGGCCCTTCTGACTTCTCTCCTCTTTCTCATTTGGCTCTGTGACTTTGTGCTGAAAGTCGAACGGTCGCGTGCGTCCGCCGCAGATCAGTTCAGGCGCAGCGTGCTGCCCTGCAGTTTCGTGGGCATGGGCCGTTGTGGGTCGTTGGGGCCCAGCGGGATGTTCCAGTCGATCGTGTCGTAGGCCTCCTCGAGCACGTCGTAGGCCATGTCGCGCTGGGGTTCCTCAATCACGAACGGCACCGCGGCGAGGGCGATGTCGGTCATCGACTTGGTTGTGTACAGGCCAGACAAACGAGACAGGCGGGCGTCGCGGTCGGCTTGCGAGGACGCGAGCACGCGGTTGCGCTCCTTCTTGAGCGAGCCGTCGACCTTGTCGGCCTTCGAGCGCAATTGATCCAATCGCGAGGTCTGGCAGCCGCCCCCGCCCCCGATGGCGACCAGGGCGGTGGCGGCGAGGGCGAGGAACGTGCGCGCGCGTGGGGTCATGGCAAGAGCGTAGGGACATGTCCTGTGCGCCAGGCGGCGGGCACTCGCGAGGTCGTTGGGAGCCTCTCAGCCCGATCCGCGCGCGCCGTGGCATCGGCCGGCGGAAAGTAGCGGATTGTTGCAAGGAATCCGGCGGGGTTTCGCAGCGAGGAAACCGGCGATCACGCGCGATCGCCCGACGTTGTGCGCGCGCGCCGTGGTCCGCGCGGGGGTGTTTGTGTGGGCGTGCTGTGAGAGGCATGAGCCACGCGACGAACCGCTCGGGAGTGGAGACGGGGGGCGGGGGACGGGGGGCGGGGACTGGCCGGGTGCTGCGGCGATGGAGCGAGTCATTTTCGCGGCGTGGAGACAAACAGCGCGCGGGGCGAGCTCCCGCCGCGGCACCGGCTGGTCTCGGGAACAACACACGCGGATGCGGGCGCAAGCGCCCACGCCGACAACACGAGAGGAGCGGGGCATGAGCGTGCGATGGGAACAACTGGCGGTGCGGAAGGACGAGGTCGAGCGGGCGATCCAGGAGCATGAGGCGAATGTGGTGCCACGGCTTGAGAAGTTGTGGGCGTACTACCGCAATCCGATCCGCGCGACGACGCGGGCGAGCGTGCCGGGGGTTGGACTGGGCGGCGGGCTGCGGACGGGCCGCAGGTATGTGCAGGCGCAGGAGTCGGGTTTGCCGTCACGATTGACGGGCTCGCGGCACGCGGAGGTGATCGATGATCGGGCCCGCGCGACACGCGAGATCGTGATTGAGAACGACATCGGCTGGCGCGTGCAGGCGATGGTGGACTTTGTGTTTGGCAAGCCGGTACTGATCCAGAGCATGGCCAAGGACCAGGCGACGCGCAAGGTGATTGAGAAGGTCCTTGATCATGTGTGGGAGCGCAGCGGCGGGATCGCGTTGCTGCAGGACTTTGGCACGCTCGGGCACGTGTACGGGCATGTGGACGCGATGCTGCGGATCGATGATCGGCGGCTGATGGCGGCGGGAGCGGGAAGGGCGATGGCGGGGAGCGCGGGGGCGGATGCCGGGGCGATCGAGGACTTGCTTGCAGTCGCGGGTGCGTGCCTCAAGGTTGAGATCGTGGAGCCCACGCGCGGCACGGCGGTACTGGACGAGCGGGACTATCGCAGGTTGCGGGCGTATGCGGTGCGGACGCTTGCGGGGCAGGCGGACGCGTCGCGGGATCACGGGTTTCTATCGCGCATCGCGCGGCTGATGTCGCTGCAGGCCAATAAGGGAACTGGCGGCAGCAACGAGATTCTGGAGATCATCACGCCCGATGGGTGGGACGTGTACGAGGAGGGCGAACTGGTCTGGTCGCGCGAGCGTGACTTGATCAACGGCGAGTTGCCCGTCGTGCATGTGCAGAACATCAGTCAGCCGTTTGAATATGAAGGGCTGAGCGAAGTCGAGGCGTTGATGCCGTTGCAGGACGAACTGAACACGCGGCTGAGCGATCGGGCGAGCCGGGTCACGCTGCAGAGTTTCAAGATGTACCTGGCGAAGGGCATTGAGGGGTTTGACAAGGTGGCGGTGGGCCCGGGGCAGGTGTGGTACACGGACAACATGCAGGCGAGCATCGAGAGCTTTGGGGGCGACGGGAGCAGCCCGAGCGAGGAGTCGCACATCCGGGAAGTGCGCGAGGCGATGGACAAGGTGTCGGGGGTGCCGCCGCTGTCGGGGGGCGTGATTCAGGGCCGCATCGGCAACCTCTCGAGCGCGAACGCGCTGCGGGTGACGCTGATGGGGTTGCTCGCAAAGACGGAGCGCAAACGGATCGCGTATGGGCGGGCGATCACGGAGTTGTCGCGGCTGATGCTGACAGCGCTGCACGAGGCGGGCGTCTATCGCACGAGCGAGGCGGATCGGAACGTGAAGCTGCTGTGGACGGACCCGCTGCCCATCGAGGAACGCGATGTGGTCGCGGTGTCGCAGGCGAAGCGCGAGCTGGGCGTGCCGGCGGAGAAGGTGCTGCGGGAGTTGGGGTATGCGGGAACGGATGCGGGGGTGACGTGAGGGAGAGAAGAGCGACAGAGCGAGAGTGTGAAGGTGATGCGGAAGGGAGGTGCTTGTGGAGATGGATGTGACTGGGATTGATGTTGGATCGCAGGATTCGGCGACGGAGGCGACGGCGCAGTTGGAGGCGAGGCTGGCGACGGCGGAAGGGGAACTGGTCAAGGCTCGGGTAGCGCGGGAGATTGATGTTGCGCTGCTCACGGCGGGCGTGACGGACCTGGAAGCCGGGCGGGCGCTGGTTGAGAAGCATGTCGCGGAGCTTGCTCGGAAGGACGGGAGCGAGGAGAGCGCAGCGCTGGTCAAGCAGGCGGTCGCGACGGTTCGCAAGAAGCAGGCGTATCTGTTCCCGGTCAAGGGCTCGCTGCCCAGCGGCGCGACGGGGCCGGCGAAGCGGCGGGACCTGAGCGAGAGTGCGGCGGATGGGGCCGCGAAGCGGGCGCTGGCGACGGGTGATCGCAAGGCTCTGCTGGAGTATCTGCGACTGAAGCGCGGAATGTGATTGGGGCACGCGGGAGAAGAAGTTCTACCGCGAAGATCACGGAGCGCACGGAAGGTGGCAGGGACTGAAGCGAAGCGGACATCGACGGCTTCTCCGTGATCTCCGTGTTCTCCGTGGTGGATCTGTTTGCACGCGCGACTCGCGCGGAAAGGGGTGACGCATGACGTTCTCGGGCAAGACGAGTTTTACGGCTGGGGCGGACCTGCCGGAGTTGATGGAAGATGTGAGTGACATTGTCGGGCTGGTGAGCCCGTATGAGACGCCGCTGCTGAATCATCTGGGCGATGCGCAGCGCCCGGCGTTTGGGACGGTGCACGAGTGGATCGAGGACACGCTGCTCCCCAACACGGACACTGTCAATCAGGGCACGTTCTCACCCAACGCCAACGACGCGACGGCGATCACGGTCCTGAACGGCTCGCGGTTCCGCGTGGGCGACCTGGTGCGGCCTGGCAACGCGCCGGAAGTGATGTTCGTCACGGCGGTGTCGGGCAACAACCTGACGGTGCTGCGCCGCTATGGCACCACGCCCGCCAGCACGCTGGCGAACGGGCTGCGCCTGACCATCCTGGGCAACGCGCAGCTTGAGGGGGCCGACGCCGACGCGGCCCGCTTCACCAACCGCTTCCGCAGGGCCAACTACACGCAGATCTTCGCAGCCACCGTCGAAGTGTCGGGCACGCTGCAGGCGGTGGGCAAGCACGGGATCGCCGACGAGCTTGACTACCAGAAGCAGGAGCGCATGCGCGAGCTCTTGCGCGACCTGGAGAACTGCGTGATCAACGGCACGGCCCCCGCGAGCAACCCGCAGGGCAACGCCAGCACGCGACGCAGCATGAACGGGATCATCCGTCAGATCGGGACCAACCAGTTTGTGCCTGGGCAGAACGGGTTTCCTGCGGGCGGCGGCGCGGGCACGAATGAACTGACCGAGAATCTCATCAACACGGCGATGCGGCTGACGTGGGAGCAGAGTTCGGGGCGGGTCAACACGATCGTCGTGAACGGGGCCCAGAAGCGCCGCATCAACCAGTTCGTGTCGAGCACGGCGCGTCACTACAGCCCCGCCGACCAGCGGTTCAGCGAGCTGGTCAGCGTCTACGAGAGCGACTACGGAGTGTGCAACGTGATCCTGTCGCGCTGGGTGCCCAGCGACACGGTGCTGCTCATCGATAGCACGCGCATCGATGTGCTGCCGCTGTCGGGCGCAGCTTCTCGTTCCAGCCGCTTGCGCGCACGGGGGACAACCTCGCGGGGCAGGTGCTGGGCGAGTACACGCTGGAGATGCGCAACGAGAACGCACACGCGGTGATCCGCGGGCTGGGCTGAGGGAGTCAGGGCGTCGGCGCTGGGGGAGGCAACCAGGGCGGCCCGCCTGGGGGCGAATAGCTCCTGCCTCGGATGCGAGGCGCGAGTTGGGATGCGCGCGGCGCGTCAGGAACGAACGGCGGGTGCGGGGCTTGACGGCTCCGCACCCGGATTGGGTCGGCGAACACAACGCTGAAGGCACGAGCAAGGAGCACGGCATGTTTGCAAAGGATCGGGACATCGCGCAGGTGGAACCCAACGTCTTTCGGGACTTTGTGTGGCTGGGACAGGTTGTATCGCGCGGCACAGCGAGCGTCAGTGGCACCTCGCTCGAAGCCTCGGCTCAGGACAACAGCTTCGTGGGCAACGCGATTGAGATGGGCCATGTCGTGACGGTCGGGGGCGTGTCGCTTGAGGTGATCGATGTGCTTGGGCCGACGTTTCTGTCGGTTAGTCGCTTGCACGAGGACGCCATCGCGACGGCGCGACCCGCTGCGGTCATTGCGAGCAGTCCATTTCACATCATGACGTTTCGGCCGCAGCTTGAGTGGATGCATCGGCAGTTGCTGGCGATGCTGGGCGTTGGGCGATTCACGAATCAGGATCAGGTCTACTTGCCCGAGTCGCGGATCAACAACCCGTGGGAACTGGTGCGGGCGGAGGTGTATGGCGCGTTGCACTTGATTTACGCCGCGGCGGGGAGCGCGCTGGCGAGCGATCATCCGCTCAACCAGCGGGCGAGTTTGTATCGCCAGATGTTTCGCGACGAACGGATGCGGGTGGTGGTGCAGATCGATCTTGATGGGGACGGCACGCCGGACGTGCTGCGACGGATGAATGTGGGGCAGTTGGTGCGGTTGTAGAGGAGCGTGAAGAGAGCGGAGAGAAGAGAAAGGAAACAGCAGCAAGGGGGTCGGCATGATCGTCTTGAATCCGCGGCGGGTGCAATTTGGGGCGACGCCGCTCGAGAACGTGGCGTGGATCGCGATGGACCGGCAGGGGACGCGGGTGACGCGGGAGTGGAGCGATGAGGGGCCGTATCCGGTGTTTGTCGATGTGCCCGAGCAGGCGATCACGATCACGGTGGCGCAGGAGTTGGTGCGAGAGGACCTGAGCACGCCATTTGGAGGCGTGCCCGCGGGCGTGGGACAAGTCGCGATGCTGTCGTTTGTGACGAGCCCCAACGCGACGGATCAGTCGCGGCGGCGTGTGAGCGTGTCGGCGGCGCTGGTGAGCCTCTCGCACTCGGTTTCGATGCGGCGGGCGACACGGACGTTTGTCTTTGAAGCGGTGGCGAGCAGCGCGGCGAGCGATCCGGTGACGGTGAGCAACGCGGAGGGCGCGTGAGGAGCGAAAGGGGGCGGGCATGAGTTCGTACAACAGCCTGGACTTGTTTGGTTCGGGGCCGCATCGCACGCTGATCGGGCGGCGCGCGAATCTGATCACGCTGGACTTCTTTGAGGGCCAAGCGGGCGGGGGAAGCACGCCGCAGGGCTTGCAGGATTGGGACATCGTCATTCGCGGCCGGCTGATCGCGACGACGGAAGCGAATCTGAACGCGCTGCGTGCGGCGATCCTGGTGCAGCTGCAGCAGCCGCCGGTGGTGGCGACGCTGGTGGACACGCGGGGCAACTCGTGGACGTCGATGTCGCTGGTGAGCTTTGGCGAACGCGGCCGTCGCGACCGGGGGCGGGTGTATTCGGTTCGGTACGACGCGGTATTTCGGAGGTTCTGAAGAAGAGACGGAGAGACGGAGAGAAGGAGAGACGAAGTCGCTGACGCGTGTTCGTGTGCTCTTCCCCCCACTACCCACTTCGTCTCTTCGTCTCTCTTTCTCTTCGTCTCTTTGCCTCTTCGTCTCTTCCTCGGAGGTTCTCATGCTTGATCCAGACGTCGTCGGTTCGATGGTGCAGTTCGGCACGGCGGGGCTGATTGGTTGGATGTGGCTGACGGAGCGCAAGGGCAGCGGCGAGCGGGAGCGGCAGCTGACTGAGTCGCACGAGCGGATCGTGGAGCAGCGGGTGGGCGTGGAGGCTCTCTTGGGTGCCGTGCGCGAGAACACGCGGGTGCTGGGGCAGCTTGAGGCAGGGCAGCGGGCGTTGCTGGATCTGTGGGCGCAACAGGAGGGTCGCAGGGGCCGGAGCGGAGCGAGGGAGGGCGTGCGGACCGGGCCGCGGGGTGACTTGGGCGAGCCGCCTGCGCGGGCGGCGTGAGCGTTCGATCGGTGTCGAGTCTTCGGCGGGCTAACGTGGGCTATGGACAACGCGCACACGCAGAAGAAGGGCCCGCGAATTCGCACCGACATCGTGGATGTCTACGTCGCGAGGCGTGGCGCGTTGGGGTTGGAGTTCTTGCAGTTGCGACGGGCGAAGGAACCGTTGCGAGGGAGTTGGCAGCCGATCATGGGGCACGTCGAGGCGGGTGAGACGGCGGTCCAGACTGCGAAGCGGGAAGCGACGGAAGAGGTCGGGCTTGGCGGATCGGTGATCCTGGGTCTTTGGCAACTTGAGCAGGTGCATCCGTTCTACATCGCTTCGAGCGATGAGATCGTGATGAGTCCGCGGTTTGTGGCGGAGGTTGGGCTGACTTGGAAGCCCGTGCTCAACTCGGAGCACAGCGAGTTTCGATGGGTGCAGGAGAGCAAGGTCGGCGAGATGTTTGTGTGGCCCGGGCAGCGGGCGGCGATTGCGGAAGCAGGACGGGTGTTGCGTGGGGATGTGGGGGAGGAGGGGCTGCGGATATAAGGTGCATCGGCGTCTTCGCAAAGCCGGGGACATCGATAGCGCGTCATGGCACACTGCAAAAAGAAACCCGCGACACACTCGTGCCGCGGGCTTCTGGGAAGTGGGTTGTCGGGGTTGGATGGGGACGGGGGGCGGGGGGGCGGGGGGTTACGGGGTGCCGATGGTCACGGCGCCGCCGCAGGGGATGATGTTCATTGTCTTGGAGATGGTGCCGGTGTAGGTCGTGTAGGTGCCGGTGATGACGCGGAGGACGGGGTCTTCGGACGCGCCGGCGGAGGGAACCTCGATGGCTGCGACGCCTTCGGAGATGGTGTCGTAGGGGAACGAGTAGGTGCCGATCTGGATCGACGGGAATGCGAGGTCTTCGTCGACCCAGACGTCGTAACGCGTGATCTGGAAGGCTTCGACGTCGCGGGCGGTGTTGTCAAGCGTGCGGGCGTTGTCGCGGGTGGCGGTGCCGGTGGCGACGCCCAGGTAGTCCACATCGGGATTGGACCAGTGGCCGACGCGGACGAAGGGGCCGTTGGTGGTGTTGTACGCCATCACGCTGCGGTAGGAGTTGCTGCCCACGGTCCAGCGGTGGCCGTAGGAATAGGAATACAGCGGGCAGCTGCCGGCGTTGTCGGGGTCGTGGGCGCAGCCCTGGCCGTGCCCGTGCTCGTGCGGATAAGAGAAGTTGCCGGCGGCGCATTCCCAGTTGCACGAGACGAACGCGGCGTCGGCGGTCACTTCGCAGAACGCGAAGCCGCACCACTGATTGCCATCGTCGTCCTCAGTCCAGATCGCGCACATGTCGGCGTTCACGGTGTCGCGCGTGACGTTGATCCAGTCGTACACGCCGTCGTTGGGATCGCGGAGGCGATCGCGGTGGTCGGTCATCGCGCCGACTTCGTCGTAGGTCACAACGCCGCGCCAGACCAGGCGATAGCGGGCGTTGACGTTGCTGTTGGTGAAGGTCTGGTTGGCGGTGTCGACGCCCAGCTGCACTTCGGCGTTGATGGCGTTGGTGCCGCCCGCGGCGTCGCGGGCGAGATTGGTGTAGACGACCATGACATCCCAGACGGGCTGGATGTTGGTGCATCCGCCGCGCTCGCCGAAGGGGACCTCGGGCAACTGGGCGGGCACTTCGGGAGATTCCCAAGGCTCCGGCACAGGATCGAACCCGCGCTGGGCGTTCTCGGGGAGGGGCGTCGCGCCGCCGCACTCGCCGTAGAGGCTGTCGTTGATGTCGTTGACGAGGTGGACGGTCTGACCGACGGCGTTCACTCCCGCGGACTTCATCTTGAAGTGCAGGTTGGCGGTGGGCAGGCGGACGTCACCCGCGAGGGCGTCGATCTCGCGAACGAGGATGAACTGGCTGCCCGGGGCCGAGCGGACGACGCCCGACACCGAGTATCGGTCGTCGGCGCGGCGCTCAAGCGACGTGACTTCGAGATCGAGCAGCGAGCCGGGGGCAGTCTCAAAGCGGACCACGTCGCCCGGGCGGGCCTCATCCAACTGATCAAACTGCACGACCACGGCGTGGAGGCCGCGACTGTGCTTGAGCCCGGTTGCGCCTTGGGGGGCCTGGGCGGCCTGGAAGATCGTGCGCGACAGCGGCGCGACCTCGGCGAGCTCCTGTTCAGGCTCGTTCATCAGGTCCGCGGGTTGCTGGACTTGCTGCGCGAACGTCATCGCGGGCAGCAGGGCCAGTCCGGCGAGCAGGCTGAATGAGCGGGAACACATGTCGAGCTCCTACGCGAAGTCTGTGGTCGTATCAAGCTTGCGTATCTAGCGTGTGTGTCAGGCGTGCGTATCTAGCTTGCGTATCAAGCTTGCGTATCAAGCGTGCGTCGCGGGTTTCCCCCGCGACGCGCGGGTGGGTGGTTTCAAGAGCGTGGCGGTGGCCACGCGTTCGTTTACGGCACGCCGATGTCGTGGGCGACACCGCAGGTGGTGATGGTCATGGGCTTGCTGATGGTGGTGTTGGTGGAGAAGTCGGACTTGAGGTAGAGGTTGGGGTACTCGCTCGCACCGGTGACGTAGTCGTCGATGTTGGCGACGCCCTCGACGATCGTGTTGTAGGGAAGAGCGTTGGAACCGATTTCGATGCCGGCATATGCGGCGTCGACAAAGATGTCCCAGCGCGTGAACTCGAAGGCTTCGTTGTCGGCCTTGGTTTCTTCGATCACGCGTTCGTTCTCGGCGGTTGCGGTGCCGGTGGCGACGCCATCGAAGGTGCGGTCGGGGTTGCTGAAGTACGGGATGCGGGTGCCCGGCGCGTAGGCCATGACCGTGCGGTACTGGGTGCCGCTGTTGCCCGTGAAGCGCCAGCCGTAGGCGTAGTTGGAGTAACCGCAGCCGCCGTTGGCGATGTCGTGGCCGCATCCTTGGTTGTGGCCGATTTCGTGCGGGTGGCTGAGATTGCCGGCGGCGCAGGACCAGGTGACGACCGAGTAACCGCGGCTGGCCGCGGAGGTGCACCAGGCGAGTCCGCAGTATTCGCCGTCATCAACCCACAAGGAGGCGTAGTCGGCGTTGTAGGTATCGCGGTTGGTGCGGGTGGTGGTCCAGGGAGCCGCGCCACCTTGACCGTTGGTGCCGGTCAGGCGGTCGAGGTGATCCTCATAGGTGCCCACTTCGTTGTAGGTGATTTCGTAGCGGCGAACCAGACGCATGCGAGCGCTGACGGGGCTGTTTTCGTAAGACTCGTTGGTGCGGTCGATGGCGAGTTGGCACTCGGCCTGGATCGCGGCTGTTCCGCCGGCGGCCAGACGCGCGACGTCGGTGTAGACGATCATCGCGTCGAAGACGACGGTGGGCGAGCAGCTGCCACGTTCGCCGAAGCCGGGCTCGATCAGTTCCGGGGGCACGCCCTCGGTGATCGGTTCCCAGGCTTCGGGGACGTCGACGTCATTGTGCTGCACGTTCGTGTCGGGCATGGTGCCCTTGCACGGGACGTACTTCATGTCGTCGATGTCGCAGACCAGGTGGATGCCATCGCGGATGTAGCGAGTCTTGTAGTGCAGTTCGAGCGTGGGCGCGGTGATGTCGCAGGCGAGGGCGTCTTCCTGCACGGCCATCATGACGGACGTGTGGGGGATGCCATCGAGCGTCCCGCGGATCGAGAAGGTGTCGTCCGGGCGACGCTCGATGCGGGTGACGGTCATGCGGAGGTTGTTGCCCTCCGAGACGTTGAGGTTGATGCGGCTTCCGATGGTCAGCCTGCGGAGCAGGTTGATGTCGGGCATGGCCGCGATTTCTGAGCGGGACTGGGGCAGAGGGCGAGCGCCTTCGGGGACGGGCACGTGGTGGAACAGGTTTGCGACAACCTGTTCATCCGCGGGCGCCGCCGCGAGGTTCTCATCCTCGGGCAGTTCGGGAGCGACCTGGGCGAGCGCGGCGGCCGTGCTGAGGGCGACGGCGAGGCCCGCGATGCTCAGGATGTGCTTGTGAAGCTTCATGACGTTCTCCTTTGGGTGGGTTCGATTGCTGAAACGACTCCAGGGGAAACGTCAGGATTACTGCAGGTTGACGAGCACGAGGACCATGCCCTTTTCGCCCTTGGCGAGGCTGCTCATGGCCTTGCCAATCGTCGCGCCGTGGGCCTTGCTGTTGTCGATCACGGGCATCGCGTAGCCGGGCGTGTCGCTGGTGGTGAGCAGGTCGCCGGCTTCGACGGCCTTCTCGCTCGCATCGACGTACGTCCACACGCGACCAGTCAGGGCGACGGGGTGCGGGTTGGTCTTGCCTTCGAAGTCACCCAGGACCATGCCGGCGGCCAGTTCGTTGGCGCCGCTGATGACACCCGCAACCTTGCGGTTGTAGCTGCCAACGGCGAGTTCCATGCCGCCGGTGTGTTCGTCGTCGATCATGACGACCATGCCGGGCTTGATTTCGGTGGCCTGGTCGTTGAACTCGAACTTCTCGGCAAGGTCGGCCCCGCCGCGGATGGTGATGACGCCGACGCTGGCGGTGCCGACGACGTAGAGGGCTGCGCCGCCCGAGACTCCCGTGTCGAAGTAGCCGCCGTAGCCGCTGGTGCTGTAGCCGTAAACGCCGATACCGCCGCCGGAGACGCGTCCATAGACGCCATAGGAATTGTCGGAGTTGCCGCCATCGCCGCGGACGCCGTAGCAGATCTCCGTGGTGTTGGTCGGTGCGGCGAGGCCGTAAACGCCAAAGCCGTCGTCGGTGGAACCGTACACGCCGTAGCCTTCACCGCCCGCATCGCCGAAGACCCCGCGACCGCCAGTGGCGGCGTTGCCATACACGCCGTACCCGGAGCTGGCATGGGTCCCATAGACGCCGTACCCGATGCTATTGGTGGCGCGGTTTTCGCCGCGGATGGCGGAGGCGCCGGCGCCAGGGCTGATTTCATCGAGGACGCCATGAATTGCATACGCAGCGGCGGTGTTGCTGTCGGTCTCGCCATAAATGGCGGGGGTCGCGCCGGTCTCTGCGTCGTGGCGGGCGAAGATGCCGTAGGCATCGGGGCTGTTGGACTCGGTATAGATGCCGTAGTTGACGCCTGTGGTGCTGTTCATCAGGAAGTACCCGCCGTAGCCGGTGGCGGAGTCGTTGGTCGAATAGAAGCCATAAGCAGTACCGAGCGCACCATTCAAGTCGGCGAGCATGCCGTAACGGGTGGTGTCGCCCGTGACATTCACGTCCAAGCCGTAATTGACCGTTGCGAGGCTGGTCGTGTTGTTGATCTGCATCGCGATGCTGCCGTTGGTGTCGGTGATCGTGAGCGGATAAAGCGACGAGGTACCGCCGATCGCGACATCGCCCGTGTTATAGAACGTGTCGCTGCCGTTCAGGCCCCAGGGGGACGCGCCCGTCGCGCCCTGCGGGCCGACGGGGCCCTGAGCGCCGGTCGCACCGGTCAGGCCCGTGGCGCCGGTGGCGCCCTGCGGGCCAGCGACGCCCTGAATGCCT
>JALHOJ010000067.1 GCA_022843045.1 Phycisphaerales bacterium | reverse complement strand
CAGCGGGCGAACGACACGGACGCGCTCGTGAAGCAGGTGATGGAGTTGACGCCGACGGAGGGTGGGCGCTAGTCGGAAAGGGCACGATTGGCTCTTGAACGCAGAGGAAGACAGAGGGGTGAAGAGAGGAAGACGGAGGAAGGTTTGTGATGGGTGTGGATGAGGCTCGCAATCACGTTGAAGCTTTCGAAGGTGCGGCGGTCGGTCGCGGCCGCTCGGTGCCCGCGGCTTGGAACCAACTCACCCATGATGTGATTGGTTGCGCGATGCGAGTGCACTCCGCACTTGGTCCGGGGCTGCCCGAAAAGATGTATGGAGCAGCCCTTCGGCGCGAACTAGACAAGTGCGGCATGCCGCACCTCCAGGAGCACACCATCGAAGTTGACTACGAAGGCGTCAACATCGGCACCTTGCGAATCGATGTACTCGTGGATGACATCCTGGTGCTCGAGCTCAAAGCTGTCGAAGCCGTCCATGATCTCCACCTCGCCCAACTCGTCAGCTATCTGCGCGCCGGACGCTTCGCCCTGGGCCTCCTGATCAACTTCAACGTCCTGCGACTGAAGGACGGCATCTACCGCCGACTCAATTCCGACGCCCTGCCCCCCTAATCCCCATCCCATTCTTTCTCTGTCTTCCTCTCTTCACCCCTCTGTCTTCCTCTGCGTTCAAGAGCCCTCATGCTCCGAACCCCCAACCAATCCCGCCCCAAGGTCCTTGACGACCTCCTCAACGCGCAGCTTATCTCGCGCCTTGATCCGCTCGACCTCACATCCAAGCGAGTCTTCTTTGGGAAGCTCAAGGGTGAACGCCGCTCCAAGCGTCGGGGCCAGTCCGTCGAGTTTGCTGACCATCGCCCGTACACCGTGGGCGACGACACCCGCCACATCGATTGGAACATTTACGCCCGCATGGAGAGCCTGGTCCTCAAGCTTTTCCTTGAGGAAGAAGACCTCTCGCTGCACCTCGTGCTCGATTGCTCCGCCAGCAGCGATTGCGGCGATCCCAGTAAGTTTCTGTTCATGCAGAAGGCCGTCGCCGCGCTCGGGTACGTCGGCCTAGTCAACCTCAACCGCGTCACCGTCACCGCCATGGGCGACAAGGAAGGCGGCGTGGTCGGCACCGTCCGCGACCTCCGCGGCAAGCGCCGCCTGCACGATCTTGCCAACTTCCTGATTGGCCTTGAGCCCAAAGGCGGTTTCAGTTTCCGCCAGGCCGCCGAACGCATCGCTCTCACCCGCCGCGGCAAGGGCGTCATGCTCGTCTTCAGCGACTTCTTCTTCAAGGATGGATTTGAAGAGGGCCTTCGCCGCCTCGTGGGCCACGGCTATGACGTGCTGTGCGTGCAGGTGCTCAGTCCGCAGGAGTTGGAGCCGCCGCTGACGGGCGATCTGCGTTTGAAGGACGTCGAAGACGGCGACATGGCCGAAGTGACGATCGCTTCGCCCCTGCTCAAACGCTACAAGGCCAACCTCGCGGCGTACTGCAAGGAACTGGAGAAATTCTGCCTGCAACGCGATATGCAGTGCGTGACGGTGCGGAGTGATACGCCGATTGACACGCTGGTTGTGGATTACCTCAGGCGCAAAGGGGTGGTGAAGTGAGCGGCGGCGTGGTGCGACAGTGCGATAGTGCGAAGGTGCGAAAGGGCATTTGCGCCGCGGTCCTGCGCACCATTATCGCATTGCTTGCTGGTGTCGCGATCACGGTCGCGTTGGCGTGGTTTGGTGCATTGTGGATGGTGCCGTCGCGAACCGATGCGCCCGTGTGGGAAGAACTAGAACCGCCGCTGATGGAAGAGATTGGCGAAGTAGTTGTTCTAGTCTGGAGCGAGTCGTACCACGCATTGTGTTTGGATCGACTCGGATGCGTAAGGCGAGGCCCAGGCGCGCCAAAGCTAGGAGATCCGTCGGATGGTGTGAGTAGTTTTCCAGCTCTCGGCGCGGCCTTTGTCGAGTCAAGATACGGATGGCCTATCTATTGCATGCGAGCCACGGCAAGATACAAGTATGGACGCTATCCCGAGCAAGTTTCAGGCTTGATTGTGCCACAGTCGGAGCTTGCGGATGCGATCTCGGTGAAGCACGCAGGCTTCATTGGCAAGTCGCCATATCGAGCTCTCCCAATTGAACCAATCTGGCCTCAGTTTGCTGCCTGTGTTGCCACTTGGAGTGGGCTGAGCTGGGCCGTCTGGCATGGAGCGAGACTTGTTCGCTCATGGGTTCGGCGTCATCGCGGTGTTTGCGTTCGATGTGCATATGAACTTCGAGGACTTCAAATCTGCCCCGAGTGCGGCGCTTCCGTCTCGAGCACGCGCGTTGCACGCGTAGTCGTGCGAACGTCATTGGCTGGCAACACGTTGATCGGAGGCTCTCCATGAGCCAAAGCACACTTGTTTTCGCCGCGAAGCGGCACCGGTCAATAGCCGTGGGTCGCCGCGAACGCGGCACCCGCGGATCGCGAGGCATCCCCCAAGATCGCACCGCGCAGCGGTGCAGGTACGCATTTCTTGCGTTACTGCTGCTGGCTTCCAACTCCGGCTGCGCATTCAACTCCGCGCCCATCCACGCGAACCTGAGCGACGAGGAACTTCGAGCTGCCGTGCGAGCGCGGTTTGAGATCGGACAGCCAGTTCAGCAGGTGAAAGACAAACTGAAGGATGCCGGATTGGGATACAGCTTCGAGCGGAGGACTTCTCCATGCACGCAGGAGCGACAGCGATTGGCCACGGTCGCCCGCGTGCGACCTTCTGGCTTGCACACGCGACTCTGGTATTCCAATGATGGGACGCTGGCGTTCTTCTTCGATGATGAGGACATGTTGAACTGCGTGGAATATACCAAGCCACAATCATGGAAGCGCGGCGATCCGCCAGAGGTGTTGCTGCCATGAGCATTCTCACCGACTTCTTCGCCGCGAAGCGGCACCGGTCAGTAGCCGTGGGTCGCCGCGAATGCGGCACCCACGGATCGCCGCCAGCGCCAGTTAGTCGCACCGCGCAGCGGTGTAGGTGCACGAGTTGTGACCCGCACCACTCCGTGGTGCGACAACTAAGCCCGGCTGTTCCGCGGGTGCCGCGTTCGCGGCGACCCGCGGCTGTGCGCCTTGACGGCTTCGCCGTCTTGCAAGCCTCCCTTAGCTTCTCCGGAGGCCTCCCATGAACTTCATCACCCCCTGGCTCGCGGCCATCGCCGCCGCGATTGCGATCCCCTCGCTCATCATCCTCTACTTCCTGAAGCTCCGTCGGCGCGACCTCGAAGTGTCGACGACGTTGCTCTGGAAGAAAGCCATCCAAGACCTCCAGGCCAACGCCCCCTTCCAGCGCCTCCGCCGCAACATCCTCCTCTTCCTCCAACTCCTCGTCTTGGCCGCCGTCCTCTTCGCCCTCGCGCAGCCGATGATCAAGGGTCAGACGCTTTCCGGCGAGCGCTTCGTCATCCTCATCGACCGCTCCGCGAGCATGAGCAGCGAAGACGTTGAAGGCCCGGGTGGAGCAAGCGCACCGAAAGTCTCCCGCCTCGACGAAGCCAAGCGTCAAGCCATCGCACTCGTCGATTCGCTGAAGGAAGGCGACGCCCTCTTCGGGCAGTCGCGGGGCGACCAGGCCAAGGTCATCGTCTTTGACAACACCGCCGAGAGCCTGCAGACCTTTACCAACGACAAGCGCAAGCTCAAGGCGGCGATTGAGGGGATTCAGCCCACTGACAAGGTGTCGTCGATTACTGACGAGCAGCGCTCGGGCATTGTCGAAGCCGTGCGACTTGCGCTCGCGGACTTGCCGCGTCGCAAGGTTTCGGATCAGGTGACCGACCCCGAAGGCAACGTGCTGGGCAACGAAACGATTTCGGTTGATGGCCTGTACGAATCCACTGTCGCGATGCACATCTACAGCGACGGCAAACTGCTGGGCAGTTCGCAGGCTCGCCCGGGCATCGAGAACACCGTCGAGTACCACGCCATCGGCGACCCCGCGGCGAAGAACACCGGCATCATCACGCTCAAGGCCGAACGCGATTACGAACAACCCACCAAGGTCACGATCTTCGTAGGCCTGCAGAACACCGACGAGCAGCCTCGGAGTGTCGACGTCGAGTTGCTCATCGATGGCGTCACGGCCCAGATTCAGCCCGCGCAGCTGCCGGGAGCGAATATCTCGCAAGGCGCGGACCCCAGCGACGCCGCCAGCGCGGGCGCGATCAGCAATCAGCAGAGCGAGCAGGTCGTCGCGACCCAGATCCGCCGACCCGGCACGTCGGGCGTCACGTTTCGCCTCGATCGCTCTCAGGGCATGCTCGCCCAAGTTCGCCTCCGCCAGCCCGGTACGGGCGAGCGACCGACCGACGATGTGCTGCGCGTCGATGACCGCGCGTGGCTCGTCGTTCCGCCCGCGCAGCGCATGAGCGTTGCGATTGTCGGGCGTGAGAATCTGTTCCTGCGCCTCGCGCTCGAAGGCCTGCCCCTCGCGCGCTTTGATCGCTTCAGCCTGAGCGAGTTTGAGCAACTCTGGCAGCAAGGCCGCGCGGGCGTGTACGACGTTGTCATCCTCGACGGCGCGATTCCGAATGTCGGCCAGCAGATCATCAGCACCGTCACCACCGGCGCGGCCGGTGCTCCCGCCACCGCCACCGCCCCCCCCGCAACCACACCCGCCGGCACCGGCACCGTGAACGCCGCTGGCGTGCAGCGCCCCTTGCCCCCCGGCAAGTATCTCGTCTTCGGCACCGTCCCCGCAGGGCTTGGCCTCACCGACAAGGGCCTGATGTCCCAGCCCGCGACCGTGATCGATTGGAGCCGCGAGCACCCTGCGACTCGCAACCTCGTGCTTGATTCGCTGCAGATCGCCCAGTTCCGCGAAGTGATCGTCGATCCCGCTTCGGGCGTGACGAAGATCGCATATGCGGAGCGCGGCCCCGCGATCCTCGAAGTCGCGAAGGCCGATACGCGGGCCCTCATCGTGCCCTTTGACTACATGGAGAGCACCTGGCCGCTCGATCTTTCCTTTGTCGTGTTCGTCGCCAGTAGTGTCAAGTACCTGGGCGAGGAAGTGGGGGGCCAGTACGACGCGCGAGCCCTCGCGCCGGGCGGCGAGTTGCAGGACACGCTCCCCATGGGCGTCACCGAAGCCCGCATCGATGGCCCGGGCGAACTCCGCGCAAGCGTCCGCCCATCCGCCGACGGCTCGATCGTCTATCGCATTCCGCCCACGACTGGCGTGTACGAAGTTACCTGGGAAGGCACCGCCGCGCCCGGCGATATCCGCGAAGGCGGAGACACGGGCCGCGTTCTGCGGATTTTCGCCGCGAATCTGCTGGATCAGCAGGAATCCGACGTGCCAACCGCCCAACAACTGGAACTGGCGACCAAGGTCGAGCAAGCCGCGGCGTCGGCCACGGGCAAGGGCGACCGAAGGCTCTGGCCCTACCTGATCCTGCTGGGCCTCGCGGTCGTGCTGCTGGAGTGGTTCATCTATAACCGGAAGGTGTACGTGTGAGTGGAGTATCAGTCTGGGGATGGCGAGGTGCAAAGGCGTGAGGGAAGGGCAGCATCAATATCACGCGCCGCGGCCTCGAATGCTCCGCGCGCTCACCACGCTCCTCGCGAGTGTGCTGATCATCGCGCTGTGTGGCGTCACCGCCGCGCAAGGCCAATCCGCCCCGCCCGCGGCTCCGCCGCCGATCAAGCAAGCACCTGGAGACGGAGGCGACGCTCCGCCCGATCCCGACAACACCTTTACTGACGCCGAAGTCGCGAACATCCATACGGGCGATCACGTGGGGGCGTTCATCCTGCCCGACGCCCCGCCTCGGTTCCGCGGCACGGGTCTGCAACTTACAGGCATCCGCTTTGGCTGGAACGGCCGTCTTCGTGCGGAGCGTCACACGCCCATCTGGATCAAGTTTGATTCGGGCGAAAACTCGGTGCAGGGCACGGTCGTCCTGGAGTACACGCAGGACGCCTCGCAGCGCGTCCGCGTGGTCGCCCCGTTCTCGACGACGCCCAACGCCGGAGCGATCGTCGAACTGATCGCGTGCATGCCCGCGTCCACGACCAAGTTCACGCTGCGCATCAGCGATGGCGACGTCGAGCGCACGATCGAGGTCTCCGCGATTCCCACGCCCGATGGCCTGCTGATGCCCACGATCGACACGTTCGGCCTGTCGATCCTGGGCGTGCACGAAGGCGGAGCGAATTCGATCATCACGCGCCTGGGTGAGCGAGTCGTTGCTGGCCAAGTGTCCAGCAACTCGGGTCCTGATATCCAAACTGTCTTTGCTGCGGCGTCGCTCGTAAGTTGCGACCCCGCCGAACTCGCCCAATCCTGGCAGGCCTATGACAGCATCGACGTGCTCGTGGCCCGCGAGGACGACCTCGCCCGCGCCCCTGAGCGAGCCCGCGACGCGATCCACACCTGGGTCCGCGCGGGCGGCCACTTGGTCGTGCAAGTCTCGGCCGCGGCGCAAACCTGGCGACAGGTCGTGCCCGAGGGCGTGCCAACGAAAGTGAGCTTTGCCGAGCGCATCGAGTCGCCTGTGCCGGAGCTCATGCGATTTCGTATCGGCGGTGCTGGATCGGCGAGCGAACCGAGCCGAAATGTCGCTGCATCCGCGACCATGCGAATGGCACGTTGGAATCAAGATGCTCAGAGCGCTGGAGAGTGGGAGGGTGGTTGGTCGCCCCGACTCGGCGGACCGGGACCGTTGGGGCCGTCCAACTCAACCTCTAGTTTGGGCGAGTCTCCCCTCGCATCCGGCCCGGTGGGTTTCGGCCGCGTCACCCTGATGGGCGTCGATCCTTCGCGACTCTTCACCGTGCTCGACGCCGACGCCACCGCCCAGGCCTGGCGCGCCATCCTTTGGGACGTGCTGCCCGAGCCCGTCATCGCTATCGCGAGCCAATCGCAGGACTACTACGGCACCCGCACCAGCGGCGCGACTTCGTACGAGCGGCAAGCCCTCAGTGGTGTGCTTGACGCCATCACGATCGCCGCGCCGATTGGGCCGTGGTTCTTTCTCGTGACGGCGGGGGCGGTGGGCCTGCTTGTGCTCGCGGTGGGTCCCTTGGGCCGCATGGTGCTGCGTCGCAAGGGCTGGCAGCGCAGTTCCTGGATTGTGGCGCTGGCGCTGAGCGGCGTCGCGTGCATGATCGGCCTCTTTGCGCCCATGCTGGTGCGCAGCGGGCAATCGATCACCAGCGATCTCGCGGTGCACGATGTGATCTGCGACCAGAAGGGCGAGCCCATGCTGCACGCCCGGACCAATCTCCGCGCGGTGTTTTCGGGCAAGCCCGAGACCATCGCCATCCGCGACACCGAGGGCGCGCCCGAAGAAGGCCGCTGGTGGCGAGGCGTCTCGAGCGCATCCCTGGGCGACGCGGGCGTGCCCTTTGGCAGTCCCCTGACGCTCGTCCTGACCCAGCCTGCGTTGGGTGTCGCTCGCACCGCCGCCGCGATGCCCACGAGCTTTGGCCAATGGACCTATCGCGCGTTCCTCGAACAGCACACCGCGTCGGATGGCCGCTCGGCTCCGTCGTTGCGAGCGGATGTCCGCGTGAGTGACGATGCAACGGTCGCGGTGCGCCTGCGCGGGCTTGATCCCACTCGCCGCGCGGTCGCCGCGTGGCTCTACACGCGAGACGGCTCCGCCGTCGCGACCACGCTCGACGCGATCAGCGAATCGGGCGTGCTCGAAGCCGTGATCGACAGCCCCGCGCTGCCTCGGTCGCCCCTCGGGCCGCTGAGCGAGACGAGTTCCAATCAGCAGTGGGGGCACCCCGACCACGCACCCTCACAGGGCCAAGACGCCATGACGTGGTACGCCGGGATGCTGCCTGGCCCCGCGCAGCGAACCTCCGCGCTCGATCAGATGGTCTTTGCGGATGGGCCGCGAGCCTTCGCGCTGGTGGTCGTCGGCTTGCGGGACGCCAAGGCCGATGCGCCGCAGCAGCAGAAGGGTGCCAGAGCCTCGTACGACTTTGAAGTCGTGCGTCTCATCGTGCCCGTCTCGGAAGACGTGCTCCGCGCGATGCGGGCGATGCAGGGCGAGATGGTGTCGCCCGATCCCGCTGCCAACACCGCGGCCACCCCGCCACCCGACGCAAACGCCGCCGACCCCATGCAGCCCGACCTGTCCGACTCCCCCGACTCCCCCAACGCGCCCGACTCCGAAGGAGCCCCGCGATGAGCACCATCACCACCGCCCCGCCCATCCAGACCCGAGGCCTCACCAAGCGATACGGCGCGCTCACCGCGCTCGACAACCTCACCCTCGAAATCGGCCCGGGCCAGATCTTCGGCTTCATCGGCCCCAATGGCGCGGGCAAGACCACCACGATGAAGATCCTCTCGTGCCTGCTCGAGCCCGATTCCGGCGCCGCGTCCGTCTGCGGCTTTAGCACGGCGACGCATCCCGACGAGGTCCGCCGGCGCATCGGCTACATGCCCGACTTCCTGGGCGTCTACGACGACCTCACCGTCGACGAATACCTCCAGTTCTTCGCCAGCATCTACAGCATCCCCCGCAAGAACCGCTCGACCATCATCGGCCAGGTTCTCGAACTCACCGACCTCACCGTCAAGCGCGACGCCCTTGTCGACGGCCTGTCCCGCGGCATGCAGCAGCGTCTGGGCGTCGCCCGCGTCCTCGTGCATGATCCCCAAGTCCTCTTCTTGGACGAACCCGCCAGCGGCCTGGACCCCCGCGCCCGCATCGAAATGCGCAGCCTGCTCGTCGAGCTGGGCAAGATGGGCAAGACCCTCATGGTCAGTTCGCACATCCTGAGCGAACTCGCCGAGATGTCCACCAGCATCGGCATCATCGAGCGAGGCAAGCTGCTCTACGCGGGCAGCATCGAAGATGCATATGCCAAGACCAAGGCCGCCGCGAACATCTCCGAACGCATCAACATCAAGCTCGAGGAAGGCAGCATCCCGGCGAGCATGATCGCCCCGCGACTTGCCAGCGACGCCCGCGTTGCCAGCGCCAAGCCCGATGATGCCCAGCGCACGCTGAGCATCGACCTCGCCCAAGGCGAGCACGGCCATCACTTCCTCCTCGAAGCCATCATGAACAGTGGCGGGCGCATCGCGGGCTTCACGCCCGAACCCATCCGCCTCGAAGACGCGTTCCTCAAGCTCACCACGGGAGCCCTGCAATGAGCGATGCCGGCGCAATCCCGGTTGCACCGCTTCGCGAGGCGACGTGGCTGCGCCGCCAGGTCGCCAAGCTGCGCCCCCGCGCCTGGATGGGCCGCGTGCCGGGCCCGGTCTTTCAGAAGGAAGTCTGGTCTATCAACAAGCGTCTGAGCACCAGTTGGCTGCGCCTCGCGTACGGCGCGACGCTCCTGGGCATTGTCGCCCTCACGTTCATCACGATCTACTTCGAAGCCCAAGGCTCTCGCTACACGCCTTATGGCTACCGCTCCAGCACCGCCGCGACCCTGCAGCAGTATCAGTCGGTCGCTCCCGTGATCACCGTCACCATCGCCTGGACGCAGTTCGTGCTGCTCGCGCTGGTCGCCTGCGCTTTGGGCGCGCCCGCCATCTCTGACGAGCGGCGGGGCGGCACGCTGGGCACGCTGCTGAGCACGCCCGTCACGGCCTGGCAGATCATCCTGGGCAAGCTCCTCTCGCGGATGCTCGAACTGACGATCCTGATGCTCCTCTCCGCGCCGCTGCTGCTCGCGATCCGCGCGTTTGGCGGCGTGCCAGGCTGGTACATCCTCGCCGTCTACGCCCTGACTTTCATGACCGCCCTCGTGGGCACGCAGTTGGCGATCTTTCTCTCCATCAAGTCCAAGCGCTCCGGCGGAGCGTTCATGACCGCCGTCACGGTGCAAGGCGCGCTGCTCGTGGGCATTCCGCTGCTGGTCTTCGTGGTGCTGATGATGGCCACCGGCCTCATGGGCGCCGCGGGCGGTCCGCCCGCGTGGGTTCAGTGGATCTTTGTTCCCAGTTCGCCGGGCGTGATGCTGTTCCTGAGCACCGAAGTGATGGCGCCTGATGCGCCGTTCACCAACTGGGGCTCGCGCACCTGGATTCCCTGCGTCTTCTCGCTCCTGGGCCTCTGGTTCCTGCTCTTCATGATCAGCAGCCTGCGCCTCCGCAGCGTCATGATGTCCGACGCGGGCGGCGGCCGCGTTTCCAAGCCCGTCAAGGCTCCCAAGCCGGTAGTCGCGCCCAAAGGCTCCGCCGCAACGCCCGCCGCGCCGCTGACGACCCAGGACGCCGCCGAATCCCCGCAGTCCAAGACCAAGCGCCGCGCCAGCCGCGTGCGCGAAGGCCTCTCGCGCGTGGTGGGGGACCCCGCCGTGCTCTGGCGCGAGCGTGAACTGCGGCTCATGAAGATGGGCCCCTGGACCCGCGGCATCGCCGCGACGATCCTCGTGCTGGGCGTCCTCGCGCTGTACTGGATCGCGATGATGCACCAGGCTGTCGCGATCACGGTCGCCATGGTGGGGGTCTTCGGCATCCTCCTCAACGCCGCGGGCGTCAATGCTTCCTCCATCGCGGGCGAGCGCGAAGGCCGCACGCTCGACGTCCTGCTCACCTCGCCTTTATCCAGTGCTGATCTCGTGCGCCAGAAGTTCCTGGGCGGGTTCCTGCGCCTTTGGCCACTTTGGGCGATCGTGGTGGTCCACTTGCTCGCGTTCAACTTCTCGTATCCAATCGCCCTCGTGCTCCGCCAGATCGACCTGTTCATCCCCGCCACCTGGCAAGTGAACTGGGGCCGCGACCTGAACTGGACCGGTGCGTATTCGAGCATCTGGACGATCCCCATGTTCGTTGCCGCCCTCGCTCCGCCCGTCGCGATGCTCTGCGCCTCGGGCGTCTTCTTCAGCACACTCACCAGAAAGACCACCCGCGCCAGCGTCTTCAATCTGCTGCTCGCCCTCGCCCTGTGGGTGGCCGCTCCCGCCTTTCTGGGCATCACGATGTCGATCACGGGCGAAATCGATCCGCTCATTGTCGGAGTGCTGTGGCCCAACCCCTTCGTGCTTTCGTCCGCTCCGCTCGTGGAACTCATCCAAGATCGCGGCAGCGTCACCAGCATGCTGGACTACGACTTTGGCATGCCCGAGTCCTCCGGCCTGTCGCTTTTCCAGATGTGGTTCGTGCTCATCATCGTCGGTGCCCTGTACCTGGGCGCCGCCGCGGCCTTCCTCCGCCTCGCCGCCGCCCGCCTCCGCAAAAACGCCGGAGCCTGACCCCCCTTCCCCCTTCTCCCCCCGTCCCCCTTCCCCTGTCCCGGGCCTTATGCGCAACCCCCGCGCGAACCGATACACCCCCCATGGCCGCTGCTGCCACGTCGCACCACGCGCCCCTCGGACTGGCCCTCGCCGCGCTTGGCGTGCTGGGTGTGGTTCCATGCGCTCCGGCCCAGCCCGCTGAGCCAACCAAGCAGGCGACCCCAGCATCTCCTCCAGCCCCGCCCCGGGCCCCCACGCCCCCCAAGCCCGTGCAGGGCCGCATGCTGCACGTCTTTGACTTCGAAGAACGCGACACCAACCCAGGCCGCGTGCCGCGCTTCTGGTACCGCGCTCAGGACGCCCTGGATCGCCCCCGCGAGGGCTTCCCGCCCTGGAATCTCGCCCAGCTCGTCTACACCTCCGACCACGACGGCTCCGCCGCGGTTCGCCCTTTCGATGCCCTCCCCGCCCTCACCAATCGCGGCATCGGCTCTCTCGCCCTGCCCACCAAGGGCGGCAGCACCAGCCTGCTGCTGGACGCCGGCGCGATTCCCGTCTTCCCTGATACCGATTACTCGATCTCCGTCCACGTCCGCTCCAAGGACCTCCGCTTTGCCAAGGCAGCCCTTCTCGTGCGCGTGCTCGGCGCCGACGGCAAGCCCATCGACGGCAGCCAGAGAGTCAGCGATCTCGTCACCGCCGAAGACGGCTGGCGCGAATTGTCCGTCCGGGTGTCCACCAACCAGACCGCCGCGGCGTTCTTGCAAGTTGAGCTGGTCGTCCTCCAGCCCCGCCAGGTCCGCGCGATGCTTCCAGGACCCCAGCGGGCCATCGACGCCTTCGAAATCAGCGAAGAAGACCTCGACGCGACCGCATGGTTCGACGACCTGACGGTCCTGCAGCTCCCCCGCGTCTCCCTCCGCGCCCCCAAGGGCCTGGAAAGCAACGTCGCGCGAGCGGCCCAGCCGCCCGAGTTTGATGTCGTCGTGCGCGACCTCGCCAACGAGCAACTCACCCTCGAACTTGACGCCTTGGACGCCGAAGGCCGGGCCACGCCCGCCCAGCGTCACACCCTGGGCCAAGGCACCGCCAACATGAAGTGGCGGCCCAATCTCCCCGCCCGTGGCTGGTATCGCCTCCGCATGCGCCTGCTCACCACCTCGGGCCAGGCCGTGGGCGGCACCTTCACCGACTTCGTCTGGCTCCCCGAACAAACCGACGCCCTCGCCCAGGCCTTGAGCCAGCCAGGCGAAGGTCCGGCCAACCCGCGCGCCTCGCGCGAAGCCGCAAGCGCAGCCCCGATGCCCCGCGCCCGACAGCAAGACCCCGCCGACAGCACCAGCACCCGCGGCCTCGGTGGCACTGGCTCCGCGGGCGTGCCCCGCGGGATGAACGACTGGCGGCGCTTCGCCATCAGCCTCGACGACGCGCCCACTCGTCACTTGCTCGCCATGCCCGCGATGCTCGAGCAGTCTGGCCTCAACGTCGTCTCGCTGCCCCTCTGGACCCGCGCCCTGACCGAGAAGGACGTCGCCGCCCACACCCGCGCGATGCAATTGCTCGTGCGCCAACTCGTGGGCGAATACGTCGATGTCTCGATCACGATGCCGCGCCTGCCAGACACCCTCGCGGAACGCTCCAACATCGATCCCACCGACGTCGCCGCGGTGTTCAGCCGCCCGTCCAGCGAGTGGATGCCGTTTGCTCAGGAACCGCTCGAGAAGATCGGCGCGCTCACGGGCCGGTGGCAGGTGGGTGTCTCGCGTGAAGACGCCGGGTTTATCCCATCGCCCTCGCTCACCGACCTTGCCGCGGTGCGCGCTGGCGTGGGGCGATTCGTCCCGGGCCTGACCCTCGCGGTGCCCACCAGCATCGCACAGGACTGGAACATCGCGAGTTTGTCACGAGCCGCAGGGCCGACCCGACTGCTCGTCCACGTCCCGCGTGACATGGGCGTCGAAACCCTCCGCACGCTGTCCGCCGATCGCATGGAGCAACTCGCTCAATCCGCGATCACCTCGCGCCGCGTCGCTTCGGCCGATGACGCGGCGCGCGGTCCCGCCTCGCCCGCCAGCGTCCGCGACCTCGCCCTGCAGTGGCAACTCCACCCCGACGTCCGCGACGATCTCGCCAGCCCGCGCGACCGCGCCGCTCGCATCACCCAATCTCTGGTTGAAATCTGGCGACTGATGGGCGACCAAGTCCAAGCCGAAGGCGCAACCGGCATGAGCACCTCGCTCGTGCCCATGAGCGTCGCCTTGACCAACCCCTGGCGCCTCCCCGAAGGCGAGCGCGAGCAGGCCCGCCCCACGCCCGAACTCGCCGCGTTCCTCTTCGCTCGCGATGTCCTCGCCGACGCCCGCGTGCTGGGCGAGTTTCCCGCTGCCGAGGGCCTGACCTGCTACATCCTCGCCCCGCGCACCCAGGGCAGCGAGGATACCCGCGGCTGGCTGATCGCCTGGAACGAGTCCTGCGATCCCGCCCAAGCCTTCGTCGATATGCCCGTGGGCACGCAGGGCGTCGAGATCGTCGACCTCTTCGGCAACGCCCGCACCCTCAAGGGCACCATCGGCCCCGACGGCGTCTCCCGCACCGCCCGCATCCCCGTCTCGCACGAGCCCGTCTTCGTCCGAGGCGTCGACGTCGCCCTCGCCCAGTTCCTCGCCAGCGTCCGCATCGATCCCCCCATGCTCGACGCCTCGGCGGAACTTGGCGAGCACACCATCACCATTCGCAACCCCTGGCCCCAGAGCATCGCCGGCAAGATCAGCATTCTGGAGCCGGGCGGCTTTGACACGGGCGAACGCGACCGCTCCTGGCGCATCAACCCACGCACCTTCACATTCAGCCTCGGCGCGGGCTCCAGCCGCCAGTTTGACTTTACCGCCGCGTTCCGCGCCACCGAAGAAGCCGGCCCCAAGCGCTTCCTGCTGGGCATCGACGTGAGCGAAGACCTGCCCTACGGCGTCCTTCGCGTCGAACGCGATCTCGAACTGGGCCTCGAAACCTTCCGCATCGACACCGCCTACTCGATCCGCTCGGGCGACGTCATGGTCGAGTGCCTCGTCACCAACACCAGCAGCAAGCCCATGACCATCGAAGTCACGGCCCTGGCCCCTGGCCTGCCCCGTTCCCGCGCGACCATTCCCGACCTCGCCCCCGGCGCACAGGCAATCCGCCGATTCACCTACCCCGGCTCGGCCCACAACTCCCAACCCGCGAACGGCCAACCGAGCGAAGTCGAAGGCGGCCTGCTGGGCAAGCGCGTGGTCTTCATGGTCCAGGACGCCGAGTCGGGCGACCGGCTGTCGCGGAGTGTGGCGATCGAGTAGTCCGTCCGCGGTTCTCATCGCCCCGGGGCCAGACACCGCAGTTCCTGCGCATCGCCCGTTCCCATCCATCCCGCGTGCCCCTTCCGGTGTACGATGCCGACCAATGGCCCAGTTGCTTACGCATCGCAAGCCCTCCCATCGCCCGCCCGCGAAGAGTGTGCCTGCCCGCGCCGCCGCCAAGGCCAAGCCCGCCGCCACCAGCCAAGGTTCCGTCTCCCCCGACCGCATCGCCCGCCTTCGCCGCCAGTTTGAGCGCGAGGCGCTGTCGCACATGCTCGTCACCAGCCCCGAGGACGTCGGATACCTCACGGGGTTTCTGGGCGGCGACTCATACCTGCTGATCCCGGCGTCCGACCGAGCCAAAGCCACGCTTCTGAGCGACTCTCGCTATGCCGAGGAACTCGAGCCATTTCGCAAGGCTTTGAACGTGGTCATCCGCACGCAGGGGATGCATGCCGCGACCGTGCAGATGCTCAAGGACGCGAGCATCAGCCGCCTGGGTATCCAGGCCGAGATCATGACGGTGGGGGAACTTCGGGGTCTTGAACACTCCCTCGCGGGCGTCGGCACCACGCTCGTCGAAACCCGCGGCCTGGTCGGCCAACTCCGCGTCCGCAAGGACGCCAGCGAGATCGCGACGATCCGCAAGGCCATCAGCATCCAGCAAGCCGCGCTCAAGGCCGTGCTGCCGACGATCAAGCCGGGCCAGACCGAACTCGAAGTCGCGGCCAAGATCGAAGCCGAAATGAAGATGCGCGGCGCGAGCAGCCCCGCCTTCGAGACCATCGTCGGAGCCCAGGCCAACGGCAGCCTCCCGCACTATCGCCCCCACGCCGTGAAGCTCAAGAAGAACCAGCCCCTGCTGATTGACTGGGGCGCGGTGTACCAGGGCTATCGGGGCGACATGACGCGGACCTTCGCCCTGGGCAAGTGGCCCAAAGAGCTCGCGGAGATCTACAAGATCGTGCTCGACGCCCACACCCTGAGCGCTGCCGCCCTGCGGGCCGGCGCAACCACCAAGGCCGTCGACGCCATCGCCCGAAACCACATCACCAAGCACGGCTATGGCGACAACTTTGGCCATGGCCTGGGCCACGGCTTGGGCCTGCACACGCATGAAGACCCTCGCCTCTCCCACATGGCGGCGGAGACCACGCTCGAAACGGGCATGGTCGTGACAATCGAACCGGGCATCTACATCCCGGGCCTCGGCGGCGTTCGCATCGAGGATGACTACGTCGTGACGGAAAAGGGCAGCGAGAACTTGTGCTCGTTGCCCAAGGACATCAAGTGGGCGACGTTGGGATAGGCACTAGGGACTGGGCACTGGGCACTAGCAAAGACCCAGTGACTTCGTGATCCTCCGCTAGTGCCTCATGCCCAGCCCCCAGTGCCTTCTGGAATTCACCATGATCGATCTCGCGAAACTCAAGGAACTCGTGGCGTTGATGAGCCAGAACGATCTCGCTGAAGTCGCCCTCAAGGACGGCGACGAGCAGATCACCATCCGCCGAGGCGGCCAGCCCATGTACGTCGGCGCGGCCTCCCCCATCGCCCAGATGGCAGCCCCAATGGCCGCACCAGCCGCCGCGTCCGGCCCCGCGCCGTCACAGACGCCCGCTTCTTCCAACGCCGCAACCCCGTCGGCAGGCGGCTCATCGGGCGCCACCGGCTCCATCGACAGCCCCATGGTCGGCACTTTCTACAGCAAGCCCAACCCCGACGCCAAGTCCTTCGTCACCGTCGGCCAGACCGTCACCGCCGACAGCGTCGTCTGCATCATCGAGGCCATGAAGGTCTTCAACGAAATCAAGGCCGAGAAGAGCGGCGTGGTTGTAGAGATCCTCGTGAAAGATGGTCAGTCGGTGGAGTTTGGACAGAAGTTGTTTGCGATCAAGTAGAGAGCCGAGAAAGGAGAGTGGAGAGCAGTGGGAGGTGTTCGGTCATTCCGCGACCTGCTCGTCTACCAGTCGGCCCGCAAGTTGGTTGTGAGCGTGCGTGGATACACCGCTGCCTTTCCCGCTGATGAGCGGTACATCCTGTGCAATCAGGCACGCCGAGCGGCCTCTTCGATCCCGTTGAACATCGCCGAGGGTTATGGGATTGGAACGACGAAAGCAACTCTCCGCCACCTTCGTATTGCGCGAGGTTCCCTGTGTGAGCTCGAAGCAGCCCTCGACCAAGCGCAAGACGCTGGTTACGGCTCCCCCGATCCGAATCTCCTCGAATTGAACCAAGAAACCGCTCCATTGCTTCAAGGATTGATCCGTAGTCTCGAACGAAAGCGCGACCAAATCGCTGATTGAACTGCCGCACAACCGTTCACTTCTCTCCATTCTCCATTCACCATTCTCTGATCCCCCCATGTTCAAACGCATCCTCATCGCCAACCGTGGTGAAATCGCTCTCCGCATCATGCGGGCCTGCCAGGAACTGGGCGTCGAAACCGTCTGCGTCTATTCCACCGCCGACAAGGACGCGCCGTATCTGAAGCTCGCCGACCGCGCCATCTGCATTGGCCCCGGCCCCGCAAAGGAAAGCTATCTCAACATCGCCCGCCTGATCGCCGCCGCGGAGATCACCGGCGCCGAAGCCATTCATCCCGGCTACGGCTTCCTCTCCGAGCGTCCCGACTTCTCGCAGGCTTGCCGGGATTGCAAGATCGAGTTCATCGGCCCCTCGCCCGAAGCCATGGGCGCGCTGGGCGACAAGGTCGAGTGCAAGAAGACCGCCAAGGCCGCCGGCGTCCCAGTCTTCCCGGGCAGCGAAAATGCCATCGAGGAAGAAGACGAAGCCGTCCGCGTCGCCAAGGACATCGGCTATCCCGTCATCATCAAGGCCGCGGCGGGCGGCGGCGGGCGCGGCATGAAAGTTTGCCGGGACGAAGCCACCCTTCGCGGTCAGCTTCGCGTCGCCAGCCAGGAAGCCCTCGCCGCCTTCGGCAACGGCGCGGTCTTCATCGAGAAGTTCCTCGAAGACGCCCAGCACGTCGAGGTCCAGTGCCTCGCCGACAAACATGGCAACGCGGTGCACCTCTGGGAGCGCAACTGCTCGATGCAGCGTCGCCACCAGAAGGTGATCGAAGAAGCCCCCAGCCCGGGCGTCGATCGCGCCGTCATGCAGAAGATCTGCGAGGGCGCGGCAAAGCTCCTGCCGACCGTCAAGTACGCCGGCGCTGCAACGTGCGAGTTCCTGATGGACCGCAAGCAGAACTTCTACATGCTCGAGGTCAACACCCGCGTGCAGGTTGAGCACCCCGTCACGGAGATGATCACGGGCATCGACATCGTCAAGACCTCGATCAAGATCGCGGCAGGCGAGAAGCTCGCGTTCAAGCAGAGCGACATCAAGATCAACGGCCACGCGATGGAGTGCCGCATCAATGCGGAGGATCCCGATCAGGGCTTCCGCCCCAGTGCCGGCAAGATCGATACGTGGCAGGCCCCGGGTGGCCTGGGTGTCCGCATGGACACGCACGTCAGCAGTGGCTACACCGTGCCGCCCAACTACGACAGCATGATCGCCAAGCTGATCTGCCACGCCGAGACGCGCGAGGCGTGCATCCAGCGCACCCTGCGCGCCCTCCGCGAGTTCAAGGTCGGCCCGATCAAGACCACGATCCCGCTGCAGGCACGGTTGATGCAGGACGAGAACTTCCGCAAGGGTGGTGTGGATATTCACTATCTTGAGCGGCTGCTGAGCGCAAAGCACTAGAACCACATTGCAATAGCTTGCATTCTGGACGCTGCTCACTTCAAATGCCCGGTGAAAACTTGGATTCGCGCAGATTGTCGTCGCGACGCGTTGCACCATTGCTTTTTTCTGGTATGCTGCCGTGATGCGAAACGGCACACCAATCTGCCTTGCGCTCGCCGGATCGATTGCCTGCCAAACCGCCTTGGCCCAGGACGAAGCGAGCATTCGTGCATGGCTCGTGAAGATGGCCGAACTGTCGAGTCAATCTGCTCTCCCAATGTGCATCGATGTCGCTTGGGAGGTGCGAAGCAAGCCGCAGATTGCTGACGCGGAGCTCAACCGTCGATGGAACGAAGTGCAGGCCCGCCCCGATCACCCTGACGCCTCGCTGCTCCGACACGAACTGGCCTTGCGCACCCAACACATGCCCGTCAAGACGCGGCTGCTCATCGGCACAAACGGTGATGCACGCATCTCCATGGAGCGGCCGATTCCAGGACTGCAGCAAGATGGCAAGGTCGCATCGATGCTGGACCTTCAGAACGCGGGCACGGCCACCTACATGCCATTCGATGCCGCGATGAACTCGGAGAGTTTGTGGCAAGGTACGGTCGGAGGCGGCCTGGGCATCATGCCGCCCGGTTTCTCGGGGCATGAGAATCCCTCACCGCTGATTGAGAATGAACTTCGTACGGCTCGGCGTCTGATGTTCGGAGGGATGGAGCGGAGCGCCCAATCCTCACTCGCGAACGCCGATCCAAGGATGCTCTCCGATGGCCGCTTTGAGGTCGATCTCGCACTGTCGAACAATCAGATCGGGCGACTGAGAGGAACCTGGTCAACGGAATTGCAGTGTCCTGTAGTTGCAGAATTCGTGCAGTACATGGATGAAGAGGCGGCGCAATCCAATCGCCCGATCGCGAGGATTGGAGAAGCTCCGCGACTTTAACGACCAGCGAACGCAACTGTCCGAGTCTTGGCGCCGCGTCCGTCTGTCGGTGTCTCCACGCATGCTAGCTCGTGCCCCGCGCCGCGGCTTTCCACGGTGGCCTGTAAGCAGTCCGGCCGAGAGCCCTATCAAAACACAAACACGCTTTGCCCCTGGGCCGTCCTTGGCCAAAGCCAAGATTTTCTCGTTGAATCAGGACTTGTCTATCCGTTGAATGCCGATATACTCATCTACTCGTCCGTAATTCCCGCCTCTTCTTCACGGGCCCTCCAAATCCCGCAAGAACCAGGCCCGGAACCGCGGGATGAGCGTCTTGCCCCGAGCGGTCCGGCGTCTCGCGGCCCTGCAATCTCGAGGAGTTCAGCATGTTCAACACCAAACTCGTTCGGACAAGTCTTCTGCTCTCCCTGGTCGCCGGGCTCCCGGCGTTTGCACAGCCCGACGGCTCCGACACCGCCCCCACCCCCGTCACCGCCGGCGCCGCGTCCAAGGACGCCCATTACGCCTTCGGCAACGAGCGCATCCACAACAACGAAGAAGTCTGGGAAGGCAACCCCGGCTTTCTCAACGGCCTCCGCGGCTTCGAATGCGCCGTCGAGCCCGTCGGCCAGCCCCTCTACTTCGAATCCCCGTACAACGTCAGCGGCCTGCGCTTCCTGTACCTGCACCACGAGTTCTCCGACGGCTCGCAGCTCCAGGGCGGCCAGGTGAACGTCGTCGCCGTACAAGCCCGTCTCGCCCTCAGCGAACGCTGGCAGTTCATCGCGACCAAAGACGGCTACTCCTGGTTTGATTCAGGAATCATCCAGAACCAGGAAGGCTGGAACGACCTCGCCGCGGGCCTCAAGTACGTGTTTTACGTCGACCGCGAAGCCGACCTCGTCGCCTCCGCTGGCGCCCGCCTGATGTTCACCACAGGCGACGACGAAATCCTCCAGAGCGAAACCGAAGAGCTCAGTCCCTTCATCAGCATCGGCAAAGGCTGGGACAAGTTCCACGTCGTGGGTGACCTGACGTACCGCTTTCCCTTCGACAGTGACGACGGCAACCAAGTCCTCCACTGGGACGTCAGCGCATCCTACGAAATCGCGCCCGACGCCCTCCCCGGCTTCGCCCCCCTCGTCGAACTCCACGGCGTCCACTACATGTCCGACGGCGAACGCCTCCCCCTCTCCGTCGGCGGCCTCGACTACACCAACCTCGGCTCCAGCGACGTCTCCGGTAGCGCAGTCATCTGGGCTGGCGTGGGCGCCCGCTGGAAACTCACGCCTCACGTGAGCGTCGGCGGCGTCTACGAGTTCGCCCTGACAGACAAGGACGACGACATCATGGACGAACGCGTCACCCTCGACATGCAACTCACCTGGTAACCCCACTCGGCGTGGCACGGGCTTCCAGCCCGTGAGTCGCGGGGGGCCGGGCCTTCGAGGCCCCAAGTCCCTACCCGAGAAACAAAACGTCAGAAGGAGACGGTCTCCTTCCAACGAACGGCGATGCACCGCGGCCCGGAACCCGCGACGCACGCCGTTTTTTCTCATTCCCGTGCCATCGAAGTCGCGGGTGGGGGCTGCTCTGAGCCGACTTCGATGCGATCCACCCTCAACGCCGCTCGCATCGAAGTCCTCGCAAAGCCGAGGACTTCGATGGCACGACCACAAATCGATCCTTCCGATCCCTGTACCGCACACCCACCATCCCGCCCTGACCACGAAGCCAGCCCGCCTACAGCCAGCCCCAAAGCTGGCGGGATATTGTCAGTCGTTGGAAGTCGTGCCGCCTGCCATCGCCCACTCGGTATGACGTCCAGACACTCTGGCGGAGCGATTTGGACATTCTCAAACACTCGGCTGGAGCGTTGACTCGGACCGAGGTCATGGACGAGGACACGCCGCTAGCAGCGGAATCAGATCGCTGCACCAGCCATCTTCTCGCAGGCATTGGCGCACTTTCGACAAAGCTCAGCGCACTGCTTCATCATCGCGTCGCCCTTGGCGAGCGTGTCGCATGCCTTCGAGCACTCGTTGCAGATCTCCACGCACGTCTTGCAGAGGTCGGCGGCATGGTGTGAGTTACGTGCCATGAAGCACGCGGCGGTGGCGCAGATGCTGGCGCAGTCGCGCATGACGCCCTGATGCGCGGGCGAGGCGTGCTCGCCGCCCATGTGCAGGCAGTGGAAGCCGCACTGCGAACACATGCTGGCGCAATCGCCGCAGATCTTCATGCAGTCGAGCGTTTCTTTGGATGGGAGTTCGTGAGACATCGTGGAGTCCTTTGGTTGGGGGTGTGGGAACGGCACTGCGCGACAGCGCAGCACAAATGGAACGATGCATCGTGGGTGCCCTGCCACGATGAACCACTAGAGCAAGGTTCCCTTATTCCGCGCTCACGTCGCGTGAATGGCGGGTGGCACGGTTAGGCTTCGCGAACCAGCAGACGGAAGCTCCCCACCCGTGCCACATGCTTCGCCGCAGCTCTGGGCGGCGATGCTTGTGGCGAATCACCGCCGGCATGCCCAACCGACTTCCGCTACGCGATCACACTCGCGGCCAATTGCAACGTGCTCGCCACACCACCGCCTCCCGATCTCCGCGTTCCTCCGCTCCCTCTCCGCCCCGCCGCGATCGCTTCCCCGCGCCCCCGAAACAACCACCTTTGTGCGCGCATCGCCCCAAACAACCACTCTTGTGCGCGCTTCTGACCCCGTTCCCTCGCTCCCCTCTTGCGTTCCCAAAAATCCGCGTCATACTACCGTATCGCCCGGCCCACCAAGCTTGGCGGCCCGTCTCTGGCGTTCCTTTGACGGTGGTGTAGGAAAAGAGCGGACCTCAAAGGCGATCGCTTCGCCCCGAGC
>JALHOJ010000066.1 GCA_022843045.1 Phycisphaerales bacterium | reverse complement strand
GTCGCGGCGCGGGATCGCTCACATGCGACTTGCTGTTTGACGCCAACAAGCTGGTCTCGCGCAGCGCGATGCTGCGAACCATCGATGATCAGGAGTCGCGCTCGCGGCTTTCCCGCTCGCATCAATGGCCCGGCTCGCTCTCAGAGGACCTGCGGGCCCTGCATCGCTCACCCCATCGCAGCGTCGCGAGCATGAGCCTGCGCGAAGCGCGGGCGCTGGGTGATTGGATGCAGGATTCGCCCGCCGGGCGGCTCGCCGCGCTGCGGCGGCTGGGCGAGGATCGCGGCGCGACGATCGCATCGCTGCGCGAGGCACTGTCGGGCAGCAATCCCGCGTTGCTCGCCGGCGCGCTGCGGGTCGTGCGGCTCCTGCGAGTGTGGAACGACGTCGAAGAGCCGCTCATTCGCCTGGCGATGCGGACCGGCCCGGTGGACGCCCGCACCGCCGCGACGGCAGTCGCGCTCCTAGGCCACGCGAGCGGCGAACCAGCCCGGAAACTGGTCGCGGCGTGCCTCTCACACTCCGAAGCCCGCGTGCGTGCGAACGCCGTCGAAGGCATGGCGAGAGCGGCCACACAAGGACAGTTTGCGGTCGCGACGATCGCGGAACTAAAGGGCGACGCGCACCATCGCGTCCGGGCCAACGCGATCCGGGGTGAACTGGCAGCGTCGCTGCGTGGAGCGATGGGGCCCGCCGCGTCGAGTTCGGGCGTGCAGCAGGAACCGAAACTGGCCTCGTCCTTTGCCGCAAATCTGTCAGCTAACTTGGCTCCTGCCTGGCGCGATGATCTTCGCGCCATGCTGACGCACGATTCACCCATGCATCGCCTCGCGGGCGTGTGGCTGGCGTCGAGGACGATCGGCTGGTTTGCCGACTCCCCCACTGCTTCCGCCGTCGCAGAAGTCGGCCAGCGAGTGGTCGAACTCGCCCAGTTCGACGACGACCCGCGCGTGCGTCGTCGCGCCGCGGCAAGCGCACGAGGCCCGGCGTCGATCAGCAGCCTGAATCCAAGCGGAAGGGACATAGCCCATGCGTGACGCGACGTTCCTGATGCTCGCCCAGACAAGCGAAACCGACGCGGCGCCCGCGATGCACCTGCAGACCGGCGAACCTGCTACGCCACTCCCCGCCGCTCAGGAACCCAGCTATCCGTGGCTGGCCATCACGCTGTTCGCGGTCGGGGTCGGGCTGCTAGTGGTTGGCTCGCTGTGGCAACGGCTGCGGGCCCGGTTGTCTCGAGCCCAGGGCCCCCAGCGTCCCAACCTGACGAGCCTCAATCCCACGGCGATCGCCCCCACGCCTACCGCCGCGACGCCCGTGGCAACCCGTGACGAGGTGCTGATGGAACGGGCCCGAAGAGCCCTGCACGCCACGCCCGAAGAAGTGCAATGGGCCCGCCGCGTTGCCCGCCAGCACAACCTGCCCAGCGCGGCGAGCGTGCTGCTGGTGCCTTCGCTCGCGCGGGGTACATAACCATCCCTCGGGCGAGTTCGACCAGTCTTCCACAGCGTTCAACGCCTAGATTTGGCCCATGCTCGCACAGATCGACGCGCTCCAGTCTGAAGCCCTCGCCGCCCTTGCCGGGGCGAATGACGCCGCGGCCCTTGAGGCGTGGCGGGTGGCCTATTTGGGCGCGAACGGGAAGGTCAAGGGCATGCTGGGCGGGCTCAAGGACGTGCCCAAGGACCAGAAGCCGGCGGTGGGTGCGCGGCTGAATCAGGCCAAGGCGGCGATCGAAGCGGCGTTTGAGGCTCGCAAGGGCGAGGTTGAGGCGGGCGGGGGCGGAGCTGTCACCAAAGACTTCATCGACGTCACCGAGCCGGGCACGGTCGAGACCCGCGGGCTGGGCCGGCGGCATGTCATCAGCCGGGTGCGCGATGAGCTTTGCGAGGTCTTCGCGCGGATGGGCTTTGACGTCGCGGAGTCGCGTGAGCTTGAGGACGATGATCACAACTTCATCAAGCTGAATATCCCCGACGGACACCCGGCCCGCGATCCCAACGACAATTTTTATGTTGACGACGCCCGCACGCTCGCCAAGCCCCGGATGCTGCGGAGCCAAACCAGCACGGTGCAGGTACGCACGATGGAGCAGGCGGTGCGAGATGGGGGCGGCAAGCTGCTCAAGCCGATCCGCATCGTCGCGCCAGGGCGGGTCTATCGCCCCGACGCGGTGGACGCGACGCACAGCTTCATGTTCCATCAGATCGAAGGGCTGTACGTCGATCGGGGCGTGACGATGGCCGACCTCAAGACCACGCTGCTGCAGTTCGCACGCGGGTACTTTGGCGAAGGCGCCAACGTGCGCCTGCGCCCCAGCTTCTTCCCCTTCACCGAGCCCAGCGCCGAGCTCGACATGCTCATCACCCTCCGCGAAGGCCAGCCACCGCGCTGGATCGAGATGGGCGGCTGCGGCATGGTCGATCCCGCGGTCTTCACCGCGTGCGGCATCGATCCGGAGGAATGGACGGGCTTCGCCTTCGGCTTCGGGATCGAACGCCTTGCTATGGGCAAGTACGCGATTCCCGACATCCGCTTGTTGTTCGAAAACGACCTGCGCTTCCTCGCGGAGATTTGATCACGTCAAGTGCCAACGGGCCCCACTCGCGAGCGTGAGTGGTCGCACGCTGCGCGAATCGCGCGAGGGACGTCCGCCCACGCTTGCGCGTGGGGCCCGTTGGACGTTGGTGGGATCGATCACTTCGCGAAGAAGAACTGCAGCGTATCGGGGAAGCGCTTGGACCACGCGGATTCGTTGTGGGTGGCTTCGGGATCCAGGTCCAGCTTCGTCGTCGTCGCCGCGCTGCTGCGGGCGATGCGTTGCTCGAGGTCCTTGGACGCAGCGACGTACTGGGCGTTGCGTTCACCAGCGTCGCCCCCAAGTTCCTTGCCGCCCACGCCAATGAACACCTTCGCCGGCCACTGGGTCTTGGTCGCAAGCCACTGGTTCACGACCTCAGCGTTGCCGAGCGTCAGGCTTGGGCTTTCGAGCAGCAGGCCGCCGAAAAGCTGCGGGTTGGTCGAGTACGCCTCGATCGAGATGATCGCGCCCAGCGACGAGCCGCCGATCACGGTCTCGGCGGGGTTGGTCGAGACGCGGAAGGCCCGCTGCACGCGGGGCATGACTTCATTCGTGAGCCAGCGAACGTGGGTCTGGCCCTGAGCTTCGATGCCGTCGCGGGCACCGGGGATGGGCAGGTACTCATTGATCCGCCCGCTGCCGCTGTGGGGAATGCCCACGATGATGATGGGCTTGATCTGACCGGCCTCGATGAGGCGGGCGGCCGTCTCATCTGCCTCCCACTCGGCGGGCACGTTCTGGTGCTTCTCAAACAGGTTCTGCCCATCGTGCAGGTACAGGACCGGGTAGGTCTTGGTCGCGTTCTCAGGCGCGTAGTAGCCGGGCGGCAGCCAGATCTGCAGATCGCGTGCGCGATGCTCGGCCGTGCCCGCGCCACCCCGAACCTGAAGCCGGCGGAGCGTGCCGGTGGACTTGATGGGGCGATAGTCCTCGCCCAGGTGGCGTTCCTTGTGGTTGGGATCGGTGTCGGCCCAGGCGACGATCGTGTACTCGATCTGAGGCGGCACGCCATCCACAACATCGCTCTTCTTGATCTTGCCCAGCAGCTTGTTGGCGGGCACGCTGAAGTCCGCCTGAAGCTCTTCAAGGTCCCACGAGCCGCGGGTGAACTTGAACTCCAGCGTGCTGGGCTTGGTCGCGAGCAACTGCTTGGTGACGTGGAGGCGCCACTTCATGTCGCTCTGGGCGGTGAACTTGAAGCGCGGGTCGCCCGGGTTCCAGCCGTTGATGCTGCCCGCGAGATAGATCGGGCTGCTCGCGCTGCTCTTCCCGGTCTTGTCGTTGACGACGATCATGAAGCCGGTTTCGAGGTCAACGGGGTTGACCATTTCGTCTTCGGCCGCTTCGCTGCTGATTGCCGGGCCCGCCGGCGCTGATGAAGACTCTGGCAGGGAAACGGGCTTGGCGACGGGCGTCGCGTCGCGGAGCTTCTTGATGCCCTCGCCGATGGCGTTGGCCCCGCCCGTCTGTCCCGCGCCCGCGCCGATGGGCGGGAGCTTGTGGATGCTGGGGTTGTTGAGGGACTGGGCGATCCACGTGACCAGCAGGATCAACACCACGAAAGGGGAGATGACAAAGCCGGTGAGGAGGAGCTTGCGGTGGAGGGAGGACATGGGGGATGGTAGGGAGCGGGGTGCGGGAAAACAGCGAAGTCGACAGGGGGGAGCGGGTCAGCGGACCAGTGGGTCAGTGATAGCGGTCTGCTGGCTCGCCGCGATGCTATTTGGTTCGCACAACGCTCCACCCGCCGATTCGCGGCTCATTCCTCGCTCGGATGATGGCTAGGGCAACCCCTCCCCCCACCACCATCAATGCGCTCAGCCACTGACCACGGGAAAGCCCGAGGATGTGGGCCGCCGCGCCAAACTGGGCATCTGGAAGGCGATAGAACTCCGCGACGATGCGCAGCACCCCATAAATGATCATGAACCACGCGCCGACGACGCCAGGCCGGCGGGGCACGCGCCAGATGATCCACAGCGCAATCGTCAGCACCACGCCCTCAAAGAAAGCCTGATACAGCTGGCTAGGGTGCCGCGCGGCGATGAGCGGCTCCAGTTGCTCTTGGATTCGAGTCGCCGTCGTCGAGCCGCCTTCCTGCAGGATCGCGATCATCCGCGCGATGGCCTGCTCCCGATCATCGCTGGGCGCGGCAACCGAATCAATGAGTGCGTCCAGCTTCGCCTGCTGCTCGGGCAACAGCGTCGGTGCGTGCCCCTCGAGCAGTTCCTGCGGAAACTTCACGCTCCACCACGGCGCGGGCTGGCCCGGCATCGCCACGATCTTGCCCAGCAGCTCGCCATTGATGAAGTTGGCGACTCGGCCCAGCCCCAGACCGATCGTGCCCGCGAACGCACACAGGTCCATGACATGCAGCCATGACGACTTGCCGACGCGAGTCGTTGATGTGCTCGACTCCTTGAAACCCCGCGCGATGAACCAGCCAGCGGCCATCACCCCCACCACCGCGCCGTGATACGCCATGCCGCCACGCTGGATTGCAAAGCCGCCCCAGAACGGCACGCTGGAAGTGAACTCAGTCAGTAGCCGAGGCTCATACACCAGCAGGTATCCCGCACGCCCACCCACGATCACGCCCGCGACCAGAATCAGCATGGCGTCGGGGATTCGATGTTCGGGCAGGGGCGTGACGCCTCGACGCGACAGCCATCGCATGATCAACCACGCGACGATAAACCCCGCCGCGTATGACAAGCCGTACCACCGAAACCCGAAGCTGTCGGTGAAGCGGAGCAGAAACGGACTGAGATCGTGCAGCCAGGCGGCAAGCATGGGGGAGCGTAGCGAAGAAGCGGCGAAGTCGGGTCCAGGGTGGATCGAATTCAGCACAGAGACACAGAGACAGAGAGAAAGAGGAGAGGATGCGGGTGGGGAAGACGCGGCGCCCCGTAGGGCGATGCTGCTTCGCTTGTTACTCCGACTCTTCTCCTCTTCCTCCTGATCTCTGTGTCTCTGTGCTGAAACGATCCATCACGCGTCCCCATCAACCCGCACGCCAAAGAACCGCTCCGTCGTGCGATTGATCGCTGCGTGAAACTCTGCCCACGCCTCGCCCCGAAGCTCCGCCACCGCCTGTGCCGTCACGCTCGCCATCCAAGGTTCGCAAGGCCGCACGCCCCGATGCGGATGGGGCGACAGAAACGGCGCATCCGTCTCGATCATGATCCGATCCAGCGGCACCAGCTTCACCGCCTCGCGCAGTTCCGGAGCATTCCGATACGTCGCCACGCCCGTGAACGACACGCACGCGCCAAAGTCCAGCACTTTCCGCATATCCGCGGGCGTACCCGTGAAGCAGTGAAACACGAATCGCTCCGGCGAAAGGCTGGCCCGCGCCAGCACCGGAATCAAATCATCAAACGCCTCCCGGCAGTGAATCACGATGGGCTTCGTGTTCGTCGGGTGCTCGCGGTGATACCGCTGGATGAAGTCCAGCTGCGCATCCAGCACCTCCCGCTGCATCGCTCCGGGCGGGTCCTTGTAGTGGTTGTCGAGCCCCAACTCTCCCCACGCCACGCACTTTGGATCCGCCAGTATCGGCCGCAGCCAATCCCACTGATGCGGCTGCTGATCCGCATACAACGGATGCACGCCCGCGCTGCACCACACGTTCTCATGCGCCTTGGCCATCGCCAGAACATTGGGCGCATCCTGCGTGGTCGTGCAGATCGTGATGCACCCCATCACCCCATGCCCGCGAGCCTTCGCAAGCACCGCAGAGACGCCCCCGGCGTACTTCCCAGCCTCAAAATCCGGAAACGTCAAGTGGCAATGCGTGTCGATCACCGTTGAGGATAGACGAAACGCGACCGCCAGGGAGCGTCGCACGCCACACGCGTCCGCCACGCCTCGCATCGCACCACATCGCACCGCATCACGCACGCCGCTCGCAGTGATCCTCGCCACTCCGATACACTGTTGCGTTCGCCGTGGGATCGGATGCCCGCGGCGTTTGACGCTCCCTGACGGTCGCGTTTCGTTGTGAAAGGTGCTCCATGCAGTTTCGCACAGCCTTCATTTCGATCTTGTCGCTCTCTCTGCTCGGCGCACCCGCTGCCATCGCGCAAGCACCCGCCGAAGCGCCGGCGAAGGCTGCCCAGCAAGCCAAGACCGAGGATCGCTGGTACGTTGTCGAACTCTCCGGCAGCCGCACCGGCTTCATGCACGTCTCCACCCGCGAGACCGAATCAGACATCACCACCAAGACCCGCATGCAGATGGCCATCGCACGCGGCGACCTCAAGATCGAAATCAAGATGGACTCTGAAACCGTCGAGACCCTCGACGGCAAGCCCATCCGCATGACCAGCAAGTCCAAAATGGCCCAGATGGCCCAAGAACAAACCTGGACGTTCAAAGACGGCCAGATCGAAGTCGCGACCACACAGGCCGGCCGCACCAGCACCCGCACCGTGCCCGCGCCGACCGAATCGTGGCTCACGCCCGGCGCGGCGGAGCGCTACGGCCGCGAACAACTCGCCGCCGGCGCGAAAGAAATCGTGATCAAGACGATGGACCCGCAGATGGGCCCCACCGTCGTTACCAGCACCCGCACCGGCTTTGAGCCGACCACGCTCGACATCGCGGGCGACAAGGTCGAAGCCCTCAAGACCAAGGTCTCGCTCAACGCCGGGTCGATGCCCATCGATAGCACTGAGTACATCGACAGTGAAGGCAACCTGATCCGCAGCATCACGAGCCTGGGCGGCATGGCGGGCATCGAGATCGTGATGACCAAATCGACCAAGGCCGACGCGACCGGTCAGGTGGGCGCTGGCAAGATGCCCGAGATCATGGTCAGCACGTTTGTGAAGCCCGATCGCACCATCGAACGCAGCCGCGAGTCCACCAGCGCGACCTTCACGCTTCACACCCGCGAAGGCAAGCTCCCCGAACTGCCCAACACAGGCAGCCAAACCGTCACCAAGCTCAACGACTCGTCCGCTCGCGTCAGCGTCATCACCAGCGACTTCGCCAAGGCCGAAGCCGCCGACGCCACCAACCCGGTCTTCCTGGGCGACTCCGCGATGATCGACACCAGCGACGAGAAGCTCAAGGAGTTCGTCGCCAAGGCCCTCAAGGGCAAGGAAAAGGCCAGCGACACCGAGAAAGCCCTCGCCCTCCGCACCGCCGTGCACGACTTCATCAACGAAAAGTCCCTAGGTGTGGGCATGGCCACCGCCAGCGAAGTGGTTCGCACCCGCGAGGGCGATTGCAGCGAACACGGCGTGCTCCTCGCCGCCGCGCTGCGTGTCACCGGCATCCGCTCGCGCGTCGCCACCGGCCTGATCTACGCCGACGAGTTCCTGGGCGGCAAGCACATCTTCGGCTACCACATGTGGTCGCAGGCTCTGCTGCCCAACAACAACGGCGAACTCGCCTGGACCGATCTTGACGCGACCCTGCGCGACGGCCAAACCTACGACGCCACCCACATCACCATCGGCGTCACGAGTCTCGATGACAAGGAAGGCCTGCAATCGATGATGGGCATCGCCGGCATCATGGGCAACCTCGACATCAAGGTCGAAAGCGTCTCGCACGATCAGCCTGCCACCGGGGGCGGGAAGTGACGCAGGCCTCGCTACGAAAGCTTCCCCAACGCCCCGCCGACGGCCACAAAGGCACCTTCGGCACCGTCCTCGTCATCGGAGGCTCATGCGCGGGCGAGGAACGCATGCTTGGTGCGCCGGTGCTCGCGGCGCGGAGCGCCCTGCGCAGCGGCGCAGGACTGGCCCGCACGATGCTGCCCCAGCCCATGGCGCTCGCCGCGCTCTCCTGCCTGCCTTCGATGACCGCCCTCGCGATGCCCGTCGATGGTCGGGGCGAGTTGATCGCCCACGAGTGCGTCGCGATCCTCGACGCGACGATCGCAAGCGCAGACGCCATCGTGATCGGCCCGGGCCTGGGCAATCACGCGAGCATCGAACCGCTGGTGCTTCGCGCACTGCAGCAATCCCGCGTGCCCGTCGTCGTCGACGCCGACGCCCTCAACGCCCTCACACGCATCCCCGATCTCTCTCGCGATCTCAAGGCCAGTTGCGTTCTCACGCCCCACCCGGGCGAGTTCCGCCGCCTCGCCGATGCCCTGAATCTCGACGCGGACCCGATCGACCCCGCTCGCCGCGCCGCCGCCGCCGAAGCGCTCGCCCAGCGCCTGGGCTGCATCGTCGCCCTCAAAGGCGCGGGCACCGTCGTCACCAACGGGCACGACACCTGGACCTGCACCAGCGGCCACCCCTGCCTTGCGACCGGCGGCACGGGCGACGTGCTCGCTGGCCTTCTGGGCGGCCTGCTCGCGCAGTGGCGAGCCCAGTCCCAGCACACCACCTTCACGCCCCGCCGCGCCACGCAGCCTGGCGGCACGAGCGGCGCGCCTTCACAGCATCGCACCCAGCATGCTTCGACGCCCTCATCTCCCACTCACGCCGACGAACCCCATCTCGAACGCGTGATGAGCACCAGCGAACTGATGGCCCTCGCCGCCCAGCGACTCGGCAAGCGCGCTCCGCAGACAGAAACAAGTTCTGCCGATACCGCCGCGTCGACATCGTCGCACACGAGTCCCGACGCGCCCCTCACCATGCTCGAAGTCGCCATCCTCGCCGTCGAAGCCCACGCCCGCGCGGGCGAACGCTGGTCCAAGCAGCACGGCGCACGCGCCGGCCTGCTGGCCGAAGAACTGGCCGACACCCTCCCAGACGCACTCGAAACCCTGCGCGCCTGACGAAACGCGACCGTCAGGGAGCGTCGAACATCCTCGCGGCCCAGACGACCTCCACGCGCGATGGTCCCTCACGGTCCCGTTTCGCGAGCGAATCAATCACTCCACCGCCTTGACGATCCCGCGCGCTCGCAAGAACCCCCACCACTCCCGGTCATACCGATCCTGATCTCCCGGAAAGTCGTTGTGCCCGCCCGACACCTCGACAAACGTCGCGTTGCGAGCCAATCGTGCCAACTCCTCGCCGTGCGAGAACGGAATGATCTCATCGTCGCGCCCGTGCGCGATCAGGATCGGGCATGACAAACCGCCGATCACCTTGTCGCTGCGAAACGGATGCCGCACGATGAACGAGGGGACGTAGTACTGCTGCGCAAACGCTGCGACGCTCGTAAATGTCGATTCCAGGATCATCGCCGCCGGCTCGCGCTCCTTCGCCAGTTGCATCGCCACGCCCCCGCCCAGGCTGCGCCCGTGCAGCACGATCCTGTCGCTCGCGACACTTGATTGCTCGAGGAGTTTCGTGTGCCAGTGCAGCATGTCGCGCGCGATCGCCGCCTGCGATGGCTCGCCGGTGCTGCGCCCATACCCGCGATACTCGGGCAGCAGCACGCTCACGCCCCGCATCACATACTCGTTCGCGATCCCCTCCCAGTTGTCAATCGTCTCGCCGTTCCCATGGAAAAGCATCACCGCAGGCCCAGGCGTCTCCGGGCTGGTCCCGATTCCCGCGAACCACCACGCCTCAACCCGCGCCCCGTCATCCTCGCGCCACCACGACGTCGCCCCTTGCGGCGCCTCGCTCAATCGCGGCGCTGCGTTCGCAAACGAACGCGGGAACACAAGATCAGTCTGCTTCCACCACAACGCTGCACACCACAACACATACGCGATCACGAGCGTCACGCCCAATCGCGCCAGCAATCGTAAACCCGCGTTCGTGCGTCGCGGCGTATCAGCACTCGCTTGCTTCGTCATGGGCGACGGTACCCGAGGTTTGCCCAGCGCGAAATTGCCCCGCCAACGAACTTCGCAGCAACCGGGCTCGTTACATCGTCGAACCAGCAAGGTCGCCGCTCGAACCCATCACGCAGCCCGGGATTCCCCGCACAAATCAGGATTCCATCCACGCTTTAGGCCTTGGTTAGCCCTCGGTTTTAGGACGCACCGGCCCCGAAATCGATCCCGCTGCCAAGCATCCGAGCTGGCCGGGCTTGCCTCTTCGGGGGATCGCGCGCAGGATGACGGGGCGGCTCATCGGATTCACAGTTTGGCTCGCGTCCGGCATCCAGAAGCTCGTCGCAGAAGCCGACGAACAGAAGCCTGATCGCCCCACCCCTCACCGCGATCGCAGCAAGCAGCCTGATCGATGTTCGTTGCAGTGTCAGTCAAGAACCGTTGCAAACAGAAGGGCCTCGCCTCGTGCACCATCGCCTCGTGATCCCGGCTCTCATCTCCCTCGCGTGGTGCTCGCTCGCGCTCGCGCAGAACACCCCGCCCAACACGCCCACGATCCTCGAGCCCGCCGCCGACCGCCCGCTCAACCCCAGCGACGTGCACATGGAGACCGCTCCCTTCAGCGATCCCAACCCGGGACAGACGCTGGCCTCCAGCGACTTTGAGATTTGGGATCTCACGCTCAACGAACCGGTCTGGCGTGCCGAGGGTCTCACCGGCGCGATTGCCATCCACGCGCACCTGGGCGATGGCCAGTTCGTCAACAGCCTCAACGACCGCCGCCAACTCAACCCCGAAACCGATTATCGCTTCCGCGTCCGCCACCGCGACAACAGCGGCGATCCGTTCACCGAGTGGTCCGCCTGGGCAGAGCGCGACTTCACCACCGGCACGCTGGGCGCGGTCTATGCGATGGAACTCCACGACATCCAGCAAGGCCCCGTCCCCGCGCTCCGCACGCCCCAGGGCGCGCCCTTCAGCCTGCCCACCTCGACGAATCAGCCCCGAATCCGCGTCACGGCGGCCTGCTGCGGCGCGCTGCTGCTGGAGATTCGCGCATCGGGCCAGGGCAACAAACTCACCAATCCCCCGCCCCTCTCCATGCACATGCCGCTGAAGATCGAGGTCTCTTCCGGCAGCATGCCCCTGAGCCTGCCCGAACTCGACGTCGCCTTCGTCGGCGGCAACGGCAAGCGCCTCAAGATCCTGCTCCCCGCGATCAGCCTGATCGAGAGCCAGAGCATCGCGTTCTGGGTCGGCGCAGAGGGCAGCACCTACAGCATCCTGCCCGAGCACACCGGCCCCACGTTCGACTCCGTCGCCCGCCGCAACCTCGCCCCCTGGCTCACGAGCGACGACTTCAGCGTGAGCGTCTTCGCAACCGGATTCCAACTCCCCGTCAACATCGCATTCCTCAACAACCCAGGCCCCAACCCCACCGACCCGCTGTTTTACGTCTCCGAGCTCTACGGCGACATCCAACTCGTCCGCCGCAACGGCACCGTCACGCCCTGGGCCACCGGCTTGCTCAACTTTGATCCCTTCGGCGGCTTCCCAGGCAGCGGCGAGGGCGGCCTCGCTGGGCTCGCCGTCGAACCCGCCACCGGCAACGTCTTCGTCTCGATGCTCCACAACTTCTCGAGCAACCCCGCGGACATCTCCGGACGCGTCGTGCGCATTCGCGCCCTGAGCGGCGGCGCACTCGCGGGCTCGCAAACGACGATCCTCGACCTTGCTCCCGCCCAACTCGCCCCCAGCCACCAAATCTCCGCCCTCGCCTTCGACCCCGACGGCAACCTGCTCGTCCACGTCGGGGACGGTTTCGACATCGAAGCCCCGCTCAACCTCGACGACGTCCGCGGCAAGATTCTCCGCGTTCTGCCCACCGGCCTGCCCGTCCCCACCAACCCGTTCTACAACGCCACCGACGGCATCACCGCCCGCGACTACATCTACACCTACGGTCATCGCAACCCCTTCGGCGGCGAGTTCCGCCCCGCCGACAACCAGTACTTCATGGTCGAGAACGGCCCCGGCCGCGACCGCCTCGCCCTCGTGCTGAGCGGCCGCAACTTCGGCTACAACGGCACCGACGAAAGCATGGGCATCTTTGCCAGCTACGTCTGGGACCCGTCCATTGCGCCCGTCGACATCGCGTTCCTGGACGAAGCACGCTTTGCCAACAGCGGCTTCCCCATCGAGTACGCAAGCCGCGCGTTCGTGACCCAGTCAGGCGGCACCTGGGCCACCGGCCCGGGCACGGGCGAAGAAAAGCGCATCACCGAGTTCGTGCTCGACGCCAACGGCAACCGCCTGCGCGGTCCGCGTCCGGTCGCGACCTACGCCGGCTCGGGCAAGGCCTCCTGCAGCGCGATCGCCGCGGGACCGGGCGGGCTGTACTTCGCCGACCTGTACAAGGACGACTCCTTCGAGAACCCCATCGCCCGCGGCTCGCAGATCCTGCTTCTGAGCTACGAAGCCCCGCCCGACTGTAACGTCAACACCATCGCCGACGTGCTCGAGACACTCCAAGGCACGACCCCCGATTGCAACTGGAACCTCGTCCCAGACTCCTGCGACATCGCCAACCAGATCAGCGCGGATTGCGATGCCGACTCGATCCCCGACGAGTGCACCACCACCAGCCTCGAAACCACCAACTTCGACGATGGCCCGGGCCCCTTCTCCATCAACGGCGGCGCGATCCGCGCCGTCGACGGCGCCAACGGCTTCATCCGCCTCGACACCACCATCGACACCGACGAAGGCGCAATCGTCCGCGAACCGCTCCGCTCCACGCCCCTCTCGCGCCTCCAAGGCCGCTTTGACTTCCGCATGGGCGGCCAAACTCTCGACAACGGCTTCTCTTTCACTGTCTTCGAAGCCAGCCGCCCCAGCACCATCTTCTTTGGCGAAGACGGCGTCCAAAACGCCCCGCTGACAGTGCGCTTCCAGAACGACTCGAGCGACCCCGAAGGCCCAGGCGTCATCGACCTGCTCCGCAACGGCCAACGCTTCGCCCGCACCACGCTGGGATACAACCTCGCCGACGGCCAATGGCGCACCGCCTGCATGTCGCTGGGCCCCGAAGGCTTCACCCTGGTCTTGATCACCAACGGCAGCTCCGTACCGATCTTCGTGGGCGAAGTCGTCGACGGTTTCGAGCCGCTGGTCGCCAAGCTCGGCTTCGGCGCAGAAACCAAGTCCGCCTCCGCCTTCTACGAACTCGACAACATCGCCTTCGCTCTCCCCAACGCGCTCGACCTCGACCAGGACTACACCCCCGACGCCTGCTCCATCGATTGCGACTCCATCGACTTCAACAACGACGCCAGCGTCTTTGACCCCACCGACATCGATGCCTTCTTCAGCGTCTTCAGCGAAGGGCCCTGCATCCCCGAATCCGCCACCTGCAACGACATCGACTTCAACAATGACGGCTCGTTCTTCGACCCCGATGACGTTGACGCCTTTCTCCGCGTCTTCAGCGAGGGCCCCTGCAGGCCGTAGGCCAGGCATCGGTACCATTCCTCGCGGCGTTGCCCTGCAAATCGCTCGCAAGGAGTTGGTCATGTCACAGCCCGCGCCCGCCACCCCGCCCAGCATCCAGCAACTCGAGCAGGACATCCTCGCCGCCAAGCGCCGCCTCACCGACGCCCTCCGCGCCCTCCCTCCCCAGCCCATCCGCGCCTACACCCTTGCCCACGTCCCCTCCGGCAGCGCGGTGCACCTCTCCGAACTCTTCGGCGCATCCCGAGACCTGCTGATCGTGCACAACATGGGCAGGCAGTGTCCGTACTGCACGCTGTGGGCGGACGGATTCGTGTCGCTCTACAAGCACATCGCCACCCGGTGCTCGTTCGTGCTGACGACGCCCGACGAGCCGGACGTCGCGGGCGCGTTCGCGAGTTCACGCGGCTGGTCCTTCCCGGTGGTTTCGCACGCCGGGACCGACTTCGCCAAGGACCTGGGCTACAAAGGCGAAGGCGGCACTTACGGCTCCTTCCGCCCCGGCATCAGCGCTCTCCGCATCCAAGACGACGGCTCCATCATCCGCACCGCCACCCGCCCCTTCGGCCCAGGCGACGACTTCTGCTCCCTCTGGCCCATGTTCGAACTGCTGCAGGGCGGAATGGGCGAATGGGCGCCGAAGTAACACTATTGATCGCCGCACGTGCGCCAACGCTACCTTCCCCCCGTGCGCGAGCAACGCCCCTTCCAAGTCGTGTCCGACTTCGCCCCCACGGGCGACCAGCCCACCGCCATCGCACAACTCGTCGCAGACCTTCGCGCCGGCCGCCCCGCCGCGACGCTCCTGGGCGCAACCGGCACCGGCAAGACCTTCACGATGGCCCACGTCATCGCGCAGCTCGGCAAGCCCACGCTGATCCTCTCGCACAACAAGACGCTCGCGGCGCAGCTCTTTGAGGAAATGCGCGAGCTCTTCCCGCACAACTCCGTCAACTACTTCGTCAGCTACTACGACTACTACCAGCCCGAGGCCTACATCCCCCAGCGCGACATCTACATCGAAAAGGACTCCAGCCGCAACGACGACCTCGACCAGCTCCGCCTCGCCGCCACCAGCAACATCCTCTCCCGCCGCGACACCATCGTCGTCGCCAGCGTCTCCTGCATCTTTGGCCTAGGCAGCCCGCTCGCGTACTCGCAACGCCTCCTCACCATCACCAAAGGCTCCCGCATCAACCGCCGGGCGTTCCTCGGCGCCCTCACCGCGATGCAGTACAACCGCAGCGAGCTCGAGTGGAAGCGCGGCCTCTTCCGCGTCCGCGGCGACAGCCTCGACGTCTGGCCCGCCTACGAGAAGTTCGCCGTGCACATCGAGCTCTTCGGCGACGAAGTCGACAAGATCGAACTCATCAACCCCACCAGCGGCGAGGTCCTCGCCGAAGAAAAGCAGTTCTTCCTCTTCCCCGCCGTGCACTACGTCATGCCCGAAGAGCAGCTGCACGTCGCTCTCAAGCAAATCCGCGAAGAACTCGACGCGCGAATCCTGGAACTCCGCAGCCAAGGCAAACTCCTCGAAGCCCAGCGCCTCATCAGCCGCACCAAGTACGACCTCGAACTCCTCGAAGAAACCGGCACCTGCCCCGGCATCGAAAACTACTCCCGCTTCATGGACGGCCGCATGCCCGGCGAGCGGCCGTACACGCTGATGGATTACTTTGACTTCGCGCCGACTGCCGCGAAACCGATGGAGCCTGCGAGCGATGCACAATCGGCATCAGGCATTCGTGACTCGGCGGTCATTGATAGCCACGACGCGAATGCCGAGTCCCACGAAGCGACACAGCGTCTCCGCGGCTATCGCTCCACCGACACTGATCGCATCGCCAACGAATCCGCCCCGCGCCCGAATTACCGCGACTGGCTCCTCATCATCGACGAATCCCACGTCACCGTCCCGCAGGTCCGCGCCATGTTCAACGGCGACCGCGCCCGCAAGACCGTCCTCGTCGAGCACGGCTTCCGCCTCCCCAGCGCCCTCGATAATCGCCCCCTCCGCTTCGAAGAGTTCGAGGCAATCGTCCCCCAACTCCTCTTCGTCTCCGCCACCCCCGCCGCCTACGAACTCGAAAAGACCGGCGGCGTCATCGCCGAGCAAGTGATCCGCCCCACCGGCCTGCTCGACCCCGTCATCGAAATCAAGCCCACCAAGGGTCAGGTCCAGGACCTGCTCGCCCAGTGCGAGGAGCGCATCAAGCAAGGCGAGCGCGTCCTCGTCACCGCCCTTACCAAGCGCCTCTGCGAAGACCTCGCCGCGTACTTGCAAGACAAAGGCCTCAAAGTCCGCTACCTCCACAGCGACATCGAAACCCTCGAGCGCGTCGAGATCCTCGTCGACCTCCGCATGGGCAACTTCGACATCCTCGTAGGCGTCAACCTGCTCCGCGAAGGGCTTGACCTTCCCGAAGTCTCCCTCGTCGCGATCCTCGACGCCGACAAGGAAGGCTTCCTCCGCTCGCCCACTTCGCTCATCCAGCTCATGGGCCGCGCCGCCCGCAACATCAACGGCAAGGTCATCATGTACGCCGACGCCATGACCCCCGCAATGCAGCACGCGATCGAAGAAACCGAGCGCCGCCGCAAGAAGCAGGTCGCGTACAACCAGGCCAACAACATCACGCCCCAGACCATCCAGAAAACCATCCGGCGCGGCCTCGCGCACGAGCTCGCCGCAAGAAAGACAGCCCGCGACGCCGTCGCCACCAACGAGCCCGCCTTCGAGATCACCGAGATGATCCGGATGCTCAACGACGAAATGCTCGAAGCCGCGCAGGCGATGAACTTCGAGCAAGCCGCGTACCTCCGCGACGCCATCACCAAGCTCAAGCAACGCGCCGCCAATGCGCGCACCGCACTAGGCGAAACCAACGAACCCATCAAAGTCCGCCGCAGCGAAGTCGACGCAACCGGCAAGTCCAAAGGCCGCAAGAACGCCCCCAAAGGCGCCCCCGGCACACCAGGCACGAAATCAGGCCGCAAACGCCGCTAACAGTTCGTCCAACGGACCCCACGCGCAAGCGTGGGCGACCCCCAAGTGCGTGATCTCGCAGAAAGACCCCCATGCACCGCCGCCACTACTTCCTCTGGTTCGCCGTCGCCTGCCTGGTGTACGGCTTTCTCGTCATCCGCGTCTTCAGCATTCCGATCTACGCCAGCTACGGCGGCACCGACATCTGGGCCAGCACCGCCCTCGCCATCGCCAGCGCCCTCTGCTGGCTCACCCTCGAAGTCCTCGCCCATCGCAACGCCGCCCGCCCCATGACCTGCGCATGCGGTTACTCCCTCAAGGGCCTCAAGTGCCCCGAGTGCGGCAAGCCCCTCGGCTGATTGCCTGGTGACGCGACTCGCGACGCCAACTCACCCCGCCATCCGCCGATCATCATCATCCAAGAGCCCATACGCCTTCATTTTCTTGTAGAGCGTCGTGCGGTTGATGCCCAGTTGATCGCTGGTCTTCTGCCGGTTCCAGTGATTGGCTTCCAGCGCCTTGAGAATGATCCGCTTCTCCGGCTCCCGCAGCGCATCCTCAAGCTTCATCGGAACCCAGGGCGTCGCCGGATCATCGATCGCGCCCTGCGAAGGCGTGAGTCGCAGCGACGGCTGCGCAGGTTGCGTTGCGATTGCGGCCTCGCGCCCGCTCGCCCCACTCCCGCTCCGATGCAGCAAGCCGCCAACCTGATGCTCGCCTCGTTGAGGCGACGCACCCAGCGCCTGCGTGGCTCCCAACACATGACTCGGCAGATCATCCAGCGTGATCACCTGCCCCCGCGCCAGCACCGCCGCACGCTCCACCAGATTCTGCAACTCACGCACGTTGCCCGGATACGCATACCGCCGCAGCGCATCCATCGCGTCCGTCGTGAATCCGACCAACTGCCGCCCCAGCTCGCCCGCATGCTTGGTCAGGAACGTGTGGGCAAGGTCCTCGATGTCCGCCGCCCGCTCGCGCAGCGGCGGCAGTTCGATCTTCACGACATTGATGCGGTAGTACAGGTCCTGCCGGAACGCGCCCGACGCGACCAGATTCTCCAGCGGCTGATTGCTCGCCAGAACCACGCGCACATCCACCTCAACCGTCTGACTGCTGCCCACCGGTTCAAACTTGCGTTCCTGCAGCACGCGCAGCAGCTTGAGCTGCATCGCCGGGCTCGCCGAGTTGATTTCATCCAGAAACAGCGTGCCGCCGTTCGCCGCCTGGAACCGCCCGACCTTGTCCGCGTGCGCCCCCGTGAACGCCCCCTTCACATGCCCGAACAGCTCGCTCTCCAACAGCGTCTCAGGAATGCTGCCGCACGACAGCTCGACGTAAGGCCGCTGGCTCCGCGTGCTCTGATCGTGGATCGCGTGCGCGATCAAGCTCTTGCCCGTGCCCGACTCGCCCGTCATCAGCACCGTCGTCTTGCTCGCCGCGACCGCGCGAACTAGTTCAAACACCCGCAGCATCCGCGGATCCGCCCCCACCACATTCGCCATCGAAGCGTCCGCCCCCCGCAGCGACCGCGACTTGAGCGCCTGATTTTCCGACAGCAAAGCGCGCTGCCGCAGGGCCCGCTGCAGGCTCAGCCGAAGTTCCTCATCCACGATCGGCTTGGTGATGTAATCGCACGCGCCCATGCGCAGCGCCTCCACCGCGCTCTCGACGCTCCCAAAGCTCGTCGTCACGATCACCGCCGTGCCGCCGTGCTTTTTGTGCATCGTGCGCAGCACATCCGCCCCGTCGTGCATCGAAAGGTCCAATAACGCCACATCAAATGGCCGCGCCCGATCCAGCCCCGGATACGCATCCCGCTCCGCGCTCGCCAGCGCCTCCAGAGCCTCAGCCCCAGACAGCACTGTCATCGTCTCATGCCCCTCATGCGAGCAGAACTCCGCGATCGACTCTGCGAAAATCGCATCGCGATCAATGATCAGCAGTCTCGCGGCGGATGGATTGGAGGTGGTCACGATTTGGTTCCAGAGAAGGCAGGGCGTTTGTGCAACGGGTGAACGGAAGCAAGTGGCGTGCGACGTTTCCTGACGGTCGCGTTTCGTGATCGGTCATGCCGAATGGCGATACTGCACCGGCGCCGCCACGCTCGGAAACCGCACGCGGAGCAGACATCCGCGATCACCATCGCGCATCGCCGCCCGGCTCTTGAGTTCAATCGTGCCCCCCATCCCCTGCACCACGTTCTTCGCAACCGAAAGCCCCACGCCCGCGCCCCGCGGCTTGGTCGTAAAGCCCAAGTTGAACGCTCGCTGCGCATCGCCCGCGTTCGACAACCCGATCCCATCATCACGCACGTCCAGCACGCACCACACCCGGTCATCCCGCCCCAGCGCAATCTCCCGCGGCGGCACATCCGGCCGCAGTTCAACTTCAACCACCCCATGCGACTCGCCCCTTCGCGCAATCGCCTCGATCGCGTTCTGAATCGCGTTGAGCGCAACCGTGTAGATCGCCCCGCTCGGCTGCAACGCGAGCGCGGGCGCGACGTTCACGCGAATCTCAACCCCTTGCTTCGCCGCCAGCGGCTTGCACACCTCCGCCGCGTGCTCGATGGCTTCGCCCAGCGTCACCGGTCGGCTCTTCTGCAGATTGGGCGATCCCAACGCAAGCCCCTTGCCTTGCATCGCCGCGTGCACCAGTTCGCTCATGCGGTCCAGCGAGTCCGCGGCGGTCGACAGGTGCTTCTCCGCCTGCGCGATCCCCGACGCCGTGATGATCGCGTCGGCCTTCAGCGTCCTTTGAGCCTGATCAATGCTCGACAGCGACGCGTCCAGCAGGTCCGTCAAGCCCGACAGCAACCCGCCCACGCGATCCACGCCCGCATACGTCGCCGAGGGCGAATCATGCGTGTGCGGAGCCCGCGCGAAGGGAAGCGGCCCGTGTTCGCGGTTGCGAGCGTTGTTGGAAGAGTCGTTCTGAGAATGGTCCGATGCCATGCACCAACCATCGATTCGATGTGGCCGCCCAGCGACGCTCCATGTTGCGTTGACGCAACATGAGCGTCAAGCGGCAGCGATCGTGCCGTCTGTGCGGGCTGGTGGGGCAATTGCGTGCTCAATAACTCGCCGATAACTTAAGCCGCGCCGGGCCCTGATGCACCATGGAAACAAGCTCAAAGCTCACGCCCCGCCCGGCCCGCCCAGTTCGATCACGTTCTTGCCCTGGCGCTTGGATTGGATCAGCAGCCGATCCGCGGATTGCAGCAACGCGTCCGCCGTGGAACCGTCCCACGGGAACGTCGCGAGGCCGCCCGAAATCGTGAGGCTACCAGGGGGCACCTGCGAGAGCTGCGGGAATCGATGCGCCGCGAGTTGCCGCTGGAATCGCTTGGCCAGTTCCGCGACCGACGTGGGATGCCGCGAACCTTCCTGGCGCGAGCCTTCGGGTTCGTCAAAGATCACGACGAATTCGTCCCCGCCCAATCGGCAAACGCGGTCGGTAGGGCGCACCACGCTGCGAAGCAGTTGCACGGTCTGGCGGAGAATCTCATCGCCCGCTTCGTGTCCGAACTGGTCGTTGTACTTCTTGAAGTTGTCCAGGTCAAAGACGAAGACGGTCAGGAAGTGGCGATGCGACCGCGCGTGATCGAGCGCGTTGGCCATGAAGCGATCAAAGTACCGGCGGTTCCAAGCGCCCGTGAGCGGATCGGTAAACGCGGCCTCGCGCAGTTGCGCCTGCTGATCGCGCAGCCGCAGCCAGCCGGCGAGCCACGCCGCTTGCGCGGTGACGTCCGCCAGCGAACCCCGCGCCGAGCGCAAGAGCCCGTACGTCGCGCTGCCCTCACCCTGACCAAACGCCACCGGACACTGCGCCCCGCTGAACGCGGCGGTCGCGACCTCGCTGGCCTGTCCGTGAGGCACAAACTCGGCCTGCGGATCGCGAAGCCGCTCGCGGATCATCGCGAGGGCTTCCGCATCGAATTCCTGGCCTTGCAGCAGCAACTCCACCATGCGTGCATCGCCCGCAGCGTTGGCGGACATCGGGCCGCGAGTCGGCGCGGGTGCGGCTGGGGGCGGGATGCTCGGCACGACAGACGCTTCGGTCGTCACACGAGGCATCGCGGGCACCACGCGCGCGGGCGGGGCATCGCTCACGGGGCGAACCGGCGGCGGTGGCGGCGTGCTGGGCTGCGGCGGTGCAACGTGTGGAACCGCTTCACCTCGCACCGCGGCCCGGATCGCTTCCGGAGAGGATTGCAGCGAGACCACGCCGTCGCCACCTTCGGTGGCGAGCGTGCCATTGGTGACCTGACGCAGGACACGCACGCCCGCACAGCCCGCGCGGGCAAGCTCGACGAATCGAGCCCGCCGGGTCTCATCCTGACTCCAGAGCGCGTCGCTCACGACGACGGTGCAGGCGTTGCTCGTGTTGGTTTCCGCCGCGTCAGCACCGGCGATGGTGACTTCGGCGAGGGCTTCGCGGAGGTCGGTGACGCGTGCGAGTTCGAGGGTGTCATCCAAGCGCAGCGCGGCGTCCAAGCCGGTCTTGCCGACCAGGACCACGCGACGGATCGAGTTGGATGAACTTGCCTGCGACATGCCTTCCACGAGTTCCTCTACCAACCTTGGTTTTCCATCATCCCTTACGGCCCGCGGACGCTGGCGGATCATCGCCCAGCAACATCTGCAATTCTTCGTCGGTCAGCAGTGGTTCTGGAGAAGCTGGGTCGGGCTGAACACGTTCCCGGGCCTGGCTGTGGGCGGCTTTCTCGGAACCGCTGGTCGGCACGTGGGCGGGAGCGGACGCCACCTGCGCGGGGCGGGCGGCGGGCGGGGCGGGCTTCTCGGAACTTCGCGTGTCAGGTTCGGGTGTGATGCGCAGGCTTGGTGGGGCGGGGGCGGGGGCGGGCGGAGACGGACTGGTCCAGGGGCCGGCCCATGCGGTGGAGCCGGTGGTGGTGCTGAGTGTGCCAGCGTCGCTTGTGTTCGCGGTGTTGCTCGCGTCGTCGTCGGTGTGGAGGCGAAGGTTGCGGTTCGCGACGGCGTGCGGCTGCGCGGCGCGGGGATGGACGTCGACCTTGGGCATCTTCTCGCGCGTGCTCTCGGCGAGTTCATTGAGCAGATCCGCGGCGTTCATGCTGCGGAGCGAGTCGGGGCGCGAAGGATCAAAGACCCAGAGGGTGACTTGGCTGATGTAGCGAGAGAGGGTTTCAAGCGTCTCGCGCAGGAAGGGGAGTTTGGCAGGCTCGACCACGAGCAGGATGCGATGCTCGGCGACGGGCTTGC
>JALHOJ010000065.1 GCA_022843045.1 Phycisphaerales bacterium | reverse complement strand
TTCCACCAAAAGGTGTCGCGCCTCTCCCTCAACCCCCACCCCACCCGAGGCAGCCCCGCCAGATCCTTCGAGCCGCACAGCAAGGTGTTCCAGGAGATACGGTCGAAGCGTTTCGGTGTTGGACGCGAACTGCCCAAGTCGGCTCCCGAAAGGAAAGCCGCCAAAGGCCAACTCCCACCGAAGGAGCAGCAAGGCTCCCCAGCGTGTGAACACAATCGCGCGCCCGGTCGCTCCGCCCGTCAGTCACGCCGGATCTATGGAGGTGTCGGGGTTGCCGCAAGGCCAACCCCAAGACCGAGCTGCCCGTCCGCGCGTGCCCTGAAAACCAATCCCAAGTGCGCCAAACGAAACGCGCCCGTCAGGAAGCGCTGCAGTCCCACTGCGCCCACACACGCCCACACTGTCGCTCTATCGCTCCGTCGCTCTATCGCTCTTCCCCCCTCCGTCTCTCCGTCTCTCCTCTCCCTTACCCTCCCCCATGTCCGCTCTCCCGGCCTCGCCCCCCTCCACCCTCACCCTCCTCGCCCGAGACATCAAGCTCGCCCACTCCGTCTTTGCCCTCCCCTTCGGCCTGCTGGGCGGCGTATACGCCCTCTTCGTGCAAAGCGCCCAATCGCTCACCTTCCGCGACCTGATCTCGCCCCGCATCGCCGGCCAGATCGCCCTCATCGTCCTCTGCATGGTCCTTGCCCGCACCTGGGCGATGCTCGTCAATCGCCTCGCCGATCGCTCCTTCGACGCCGGCAACGCCCGCACCGCCCGCCGAGCCTTCGCGAGCGGCCAGGTCGCGCCGCGCACCGGCTGGCTCGTCGCCGGCGCATGCGCCGCCGGTTTCCAACTCGCCGCCTGCGGCTTTGGGCTCTTCTTCAGCAACTGGTGGCCCGCGATCCTCGCCGCGCCCGTCCTCGCCTGGCTCGCGGCGTACTCCTACACCAAACGCTTCACTTGGCTCTGCCACCTCTGGCTCGGCGCGTCTTTGGCTGCCGCACCGATCTGCGCCGCGGTCGCCCTGTTCCCCGCCAGCCTCTGGGCCCCCACCCCACCCACGCTCTGGCTGATCGCGGCGTTCGTCCTGCTCTGGGTCGCAGGCTTTGACATCATCTACGCCCTGCAGGACCAGGACTTCGATCGCCAGCGCGGCCTGAGCAGCATTCCAGCCAAACTCGGCTGGCGCAACGCACTGTGGGTGAGCCGCGGGCTGCATCTGCTTGCGGTGTCGATGCTTGTGATCGCATGGCGAATCGAACCGGCGTTTGCATGGCTGTGGGTCGGCGCTGTTGTGGCGACCGCAGGCCTGCTCCTGGTCGAGCATGTCGTGATGGCGCGCCTTGAAGCCAAAGCACTTACGCCGCGAATGGACGGCAGCGACAATCCCCCGCCAACCCTCAATCTTGTGTTTTTTACCCTCAATGGAGTGCTCAGTTGCCTCGTAGGTGTGGCAGGAATTGCCCAGGTCGTGGGTACTTGACCCTACTTTTGTGATTTTCTTCCCCCAGAGCCCCCGTTGTCCCTTGCCGAATCTTCACACCGTTGTATAATGTATCCATCAACAGGCGTATAGCCGGTTGAGGACAACTTTGCCCCCCGAGCGGGCGGTGAGCTAGGCATGTGCCGGGCTTGCCGCCCAGCTTTTTTTTGCATTTTCCCGCCCTGACCGACTGGGCCACCCGAAGTCACTTTGTTTTCAAAATATTCTGAAAACGAGGTGGACTTCTCCCCGTCCGCCTGCGATACTCATGGAGATGCCCACAGGCCGCTCCAGCATGTCGCCCGAAGACGCCCTCCGTACCGCAGAGGATCGCTTCGTCGCGGTGTGGGGACAGATGGCCGGGGCCTGGGGCATCTCGCGCACGATGGCCGAAGTCCACGCGCTGCTCTACATCACGGGCAAGGACCTGTGCACCGACGACATCATGGAGCGCCTCCAGATCTCCCGCGGCAACGCGAGCATGTCGACGCGGGCCTTGGTCGACTGGGGCATCCTCTCGCGCGTCAACAAGCGGGGCGACCGCAAGGAGTACTTCCAGGCCGAGCAGGATGTCTGGGCGATGTTCCGCGCGATCGTGCGCGAGCGGATGAACCGCGAGGTCGATCCGCTGCTCGCGAGCCTGCACGAAATCCGCGACATGACCAACATCGAGACCAGCGGCGCCAAGCCCACGGGCGAACTGCGCGAGCAGATCGCGGGCCAGAAGGAACGCATCGACGCGATGCTCGAGTTCTTCGTCACCCTCGAGAAGCTCGGCGCCCGGTTCGTCTCACCCAGCGGCAAAGGCCTGCAATTGGCCGCGTCGCTGCTCAGCAAGATGCCCGACTTTGGCGCGCTGACTTCGCGCGATGAATCCAGCCGCGAAAGGAGCTCGCGATGACCGCTGTTTCTCGCTTTGTTTCGCGCACGGACGAGCCCGCCTCGATGCGAGCCGGGCCTCGCGTCACGGTCGCGTGGTCGGTGCGCGCGGGCTCGATCAGCGAACCGCGATCGGTCGCGTTCCTCGCTGAACGGCGCGTGCCCGCGGGCACGATGATCCGGCTTGAAGTCGCCTGCGATGCGTCGCGCGTCCGCGCTCGCCTGCTCGCAGGGGAGAACGAACTTTCGCTCGATGAGTTGCTGGGGCACGAAGCCGCGATTCGCTGGACCCGCGACGCGGACATGACGCTCGATCACGTCGATGCGACCTCGACCGCGGGCGGCCTGCTCCGCGCCACGCTCGATGCGAGTGGCACGGTGCGATACGCATCGACGTCGGTGCTCGCGCTGCTGGGCCTGCCGGGCGGGCGATATGAATTGACGCGCTGAGGCGTCGCGGCCACGACATCGCGGGTCGTGATGCTCTGCAACTCTCAATCCCAAAAACAGCGACAGCAGCCTCTCTCTCCAAAGGCTGCTGTCACCAGTTGCGGAACCCCGCGCACCCAGTTTCCCGAGCGGGGGCTCGACGCCACGGAGCAGAAACTGCCACGGGCGGAAGCACACAAGATACTGGCCTTTGCCATCCAGATCAAGCCGATTTTGCGGTCTTCGCGCAAGACTCACGACTCGGGGTCCGAGAAACGCGGGGGTGATTCAAAACCCTTGCGGTTTCGACATTTGCGCCGAAGCAGACACCCAGGCCGAATCCTCGCCTAGCGCAATCTGCGGTACACGACATACTCAAAGTTGTGTGCTTTGCCCTCAAACACGGGCGCAAACGAGGAATCACCCTCCGTGAGCAGCCCCGCCTGGCGATACGCCTCCAACTCCGTCGTGCCACCCCGCCGGTCGTTTCGAACCAGCAGATACCCCCCCACTGGGGGCACGGGCAGTTGACCTTTGGGAGCCAGCACGTGCGGGGTCCAGCGCGGCGTGATGGGCTGGCCTCGCAACGCGGCTTCGCGCGCGGCCCTCATCGCGATCTCAGGACGCATGTCCAGCAGCGAATCGCCCCACAACTCCGCCGGGCCTGCGAGCAGCGCGCCGAGCTTGATCGCGTCGGGTTCGCCCGAGGTGCGTCCTTCGCGGCGGCGTTCGCCGTAGACGGCAAGCCCGAGCGCAAGCACGAAGAGCACGGCGGCCGTCCACGCGAAGCGAGCGGTGGTCGCGGGGCGGGCTGGCTCAAGTTCTCGCTGTGCCGCTGCGCGGCCAAACGATGCCGCGACCACGAGCGGCAGGAGCGTCATCGCGGGCAGGACGTAGCGGTTGTTGGAGACGCCCGCGGCCATGTACACGATGATCGAGCAGATCACGCCCAGACAGATCGTCTGCGCGAGGAGGTGGCGGGCTCGTGCGACGGGATCGAGGCCTTCGCGCGTCGCTGGTCCCGCAAAGCGCAGCATCGAAAGGCTGTGAGGCAAGGCCGTAAGCAGCGCGGCGATGGGAAGGGCGAGGATCTCGAGCAGGCGCTGGGGCGAGAACAGGAACTCGCTGACTTCCTGCGTGATTGCCACTTCGCCGGTGCGAGCAAGCACGTTATTGGCGGCGATGGACCACGCGCCAAAGACCAGCACGCCCGCCGCGAGCGCGACGCAGACGGGCAGAAGTCCGAAACCAATTGGGAGTCGCGATGCGAACGCCGCGTGCGTCGGAGCGTGCAGTCGCCCGCGCATCACCGCGCACGCCGCGCCGACGCCTGCGAGCACGGGCAACCCCGCTGGACCTTTCGTGAGAAACTGCGCCGCGGCAGCAAACGCGAGCACGAGCGTCCACGCGAGGGTGCGGGTTCTGCGAAGGCTGGTGATGCGTCCGGCGATGCTGAGTGTGTGGCGCGGGGCCAGCATCAGTTCGACGATCGCGATGGAGGCGATAAAGGTCCAGAGATGATTGAGCGACTCGATCTCCGCGCTGCGGGCCAAAGGCGGGTACCAGCACCACGCGGGGAACAGAGCCGCCGCGAGCCCGGCGGCGAGGGCGACTTGGGCACGCCTGCGCGGCGTGTGGCCAAACCAGCGGGCGGCGGTGAGGGCGGTGAGCAGGCTCATGAGCACGAGTGCGCAGCCGGACATGGCGCGAGCGGCGGCGTTGGTCTCGCCGAAGATCGCGCCAAACGTTGCGATGGCCCAGGGCGTGCCGGGCGGCTTGCGGAGGTAGGCTTGCTCGAAGAGATGCGGGACGAGCCAGGCGTCGAGTGAGTCGCGGGTGAAGAAGGCATGGAGGAATGAGACGCCGTCGCGGGCGGCAACGTCGCGCGTGGCCTGCAGCATTGCCCATGCGGGCTGGACGCGCTGGCCCTCTGCGTGGGCGAGGCCGGAGGCGCCCAGGAACGGCAGGCAGAGCACGCACGACACGAGCAGCACGATCACCAGCGCGTGCCACAGACGCAGCGACGCGCGTGTGGGCGATGTGGGGCGCTGGGGCATGGGATGGAGATTAGGGACGTGTCGTGCGAACAGAAGAAGAGGGTGAAGACAAAGAAGGCATCGAGGCAGGAGGCACGCGGCATCAAGTCGGACTAATGCAGGACGCGGAAGACTTCGGCTTCGTCGGTCAGGCCCAGCTTGACCTTCTCCAGCGCGTCTTCACGCATGTTGCGGAAGCCGGTGGCGCGGGCGCAGTCGTACAGGGCGATGGCGTCGGCCCGGCTGGCGGTGAGGCGACGCAGTTCGTCGTTCATCGTCATGATTTCGTACACGGCGAGGCGGCCCTTATAGCCCGTGCCGAAGCAGGTTTCGCAGCGACCGCCGGCTGGGGAAGTGCCCGCGCCGTGGCAGGACATGCAGACGCGGCGGAGCAGGCGCTGGGCGAGGGCGGCGAGCAGGGAACTGGTGACGAGATAGGGCTCGAGGCCAATGTCGATCAGGCGCGGGATGCTGCTGGGGGCGTCGTTGGTGTGGAGAGTCGCCAAGACCAAGTGGCCCGTGAGCGAGGCCTGGATCGCGAGCTGGGCGGTTTCCTTGTCGCGAATTTCGCCCACGAGGATGACGTCGGGGTCTTGACGCAGCAACGCGCGAAGGCCGGTCGCGAACGACACGCCTCGCTTGACGTTCACCTGCATCTGGCTGATGCCGTCAAGGTGATACTCGACGGGATCTTCGATGGTCATCACGTTGCGGCTGGCGCGGTCGACGCGCTGCAATGCGGCGTACAACGTCGTGGTCTTGCCGCTGCCGGTGGGACCGGTGACGAGCACGATGCCGGTGGGGCGTTCGACGAGATCAAGCAGCATGGCCTGCATGTCGCGGGTCATGCCGATTTCGTCGAGGGAGAGCTGGGTGGCGGTCTGGTCGAGCAGGCGCAGCACGAGGCGCTCGCCATAGACCGTGGGAATGCACGAGAAGCGGATGTCGACCTTGCGGCTGCCCACGCGGACGCTGGTGTGGCCGTCCTGGGGGCTGTGGCGGTTGGCGATATCGAGCTCGGTCATCACCTTCAATCGCGAAGAGATCGCGGGCGCGAGCGAGAGGGGCGGGCTGAAGGCGTCCACCAGCATCCCGTCGATGCGGAAGCGGATCACCAGCGAGTTTTCCATCGGATGGATGTGGACGTCGCTGGCTCTGCGGCGCAGGGCCTCGAACAGGATCATGTTCACGAGGCGGATGACGGGGCCCTGGCGGGCGAGCTGGAGGAGGTCGGTGGTCTGGTTGAGGGTGCCCGCGGCGCTGGCGATGGCACGATCGTCGAGGGGCATTTCCTCGATGATTTCGGTGACCAGGTCCTGGCGCTGCTCGTAGCCGCGGTTGATGAGGTTTGCCACGCCCGCACGCGGGGCGAGGACGACGCGCAGGGGCATGTTGAGCAGGTCTTCGAGCATCGTGAAGACCTGCGGCAGCATTGGCTGCGCAGTGGCGACCGTCATGGTGAGGCCGTCAGACTCCAGCCCCGCGACCAGGCGCGTGCGGGCGATGTCGGGCGGGACCACCTCATAAAACTTTGCGGCCGACTCAGCGAGCGAAGGCTCGCCCACGAATCGCAGGCCCGTGCGTTTGCTGAGCAATTCAAGGCCCTGATGCTCGTCGATGGCGAGCATCGAGAGCATGACGTCCCACGGTTCGACGTCGCTGCCGTCAATTCGCGGGAACTGGCGAACGTGCTCGGGCGTCAGGGGGAGCGGCGCGAGGAGTTGTGAGAGGCGGGCGAGTTCGGCGCCGCTTGGGCCCGATGGACCGTTCGCGCCATTGGACTTGCCGCTGGCGAGGGCCAGTGCGCCGCTCGAGTTGGTTGGTTGCTTGGCCACGGTGCGAACGAATCCTACGGGGACGACACGAAACGACGATCAAGACTTCCGGCAACGCTGCACTGCAAACAGCCCTCGATCAATCATCGGGATCGAGCGGGTCCTGCTTCGCGGGCGGAGGAGGAGGCACGGGGGAAACTCGCTGGACGGGGCGCGAAACGGTGCCGTCGCCGTTGGTTCGCTGCTGAATCGGCGGCGCGGTTTCAACCGGCGCGGCGGGGGCCGCAACGGGAGCGGGCGCGAAGTCGGCGGGCGAGTTGTTCACGTCGATCATCTTGGGCGAGAGCGTGGGGAAGTCCTCGGCCAGACGCGACGCGGCCTGCGGGCCTTGCGTGAGAAGGCGCAGGTCCTCGAAGCCCGGATCGCGAAGGATGCGGGGCGTCAGGAAGACGTAGAGCGTCGTCTGGCGGTTGCCCTTGCGGGTGTCGCCAAACAGGTATCCAATCAGCGGGATGTCGCCAATGAGCGGAATCTTGGCGACGCTCTTGGTGTCTTGATCGACGACCAATCCGCCCACGACGACGGTCGAGTCGCTGGGGACCGTGATGCTGTCGCTGCTCAAGGTGTTGACCTGGCTGGGCGGCGGCAAGACCGTGTTGCCGACGGTCAGGGCCTCGCCCGTGAAGCTGGAGAGTTCGATGTTGTACGCGAGGCGGAGGTAGCCGCCTTCGGAAATCTGCGGCGTGATGGTGAGGGACGTGCCTGCTTCAGCCGCCTCGCCAGAACTCACGGTGGTTTGACCACCTTCGGATGTCTGCGAAGTGCTCGTGGGCTGGCGATCGACGCTGACGACGCTGGCCTCTTCGTTGTCGTCCACGAGCAACTGGGGCGACGAGACGACGCGCGAGTCGGTCTCGTTCTTGAGGGCGGTCATGATGATGGGGATCTGATCGCTCTTGATGATCGCGGCGGTGAAGCCTGAGAGGCCGGTGCTGACGGTCTTGCGATTCAGGATCGGCTGGCTGCCGCCGGTCGGGAACGTTGAGAGGCCGAAGTTGGTGTTGAGCACGCCGCCCGAGCCGTCGGCGTTGATGAGCTGGGTTTCGAAGGCCAGACGAGTGCGATCGTCGGTGGTGACGGCGATGATCTGGGCCTCGATGTAGACCTGGGGGCGGCGGAGGTCGAGCTTCTCGATCAGCCTTGCGAACTGGGGCTGCAGGCCGGCGCGGGCCTTGACGAGAATCTGGTTGTTCGCCGCGTCCGCGATCACGAAGGCGTCGCTGTCGAGCGAAAGACCCGTTTCACTTTCGCCGCCGGCCTGCGGATTCTGCGGGTTTGGATTGGTGCGGCTGCGGTTCGCCGAGCGGCGTTGGAATCCGCCCGAGTCGGGCAGCAGCGAACCTTCTCCCACGGGCGTGGAGTTGGTCAGCAGGTTGTTGATGACTTCGGCGATGTCCTCGGACTTGCCGTTCTTGAGCTTGTAGACCTCGATGGTCTCGCGTTCTGAACCGGTGTCGAGTTCCTTGATGAGCAAGTCGAGGCGCGACTGCTGCTCGGGTGTGGCGTAGTAGATGATGTTGCCGCGGCTTTCGTCGACGACCATGACGCTGCCGCCGGTGGTGAAGGCGTTTTGCATGCCGCCGAACTGGCCTTGGTTCTGGCGACCTGGGATAAAGCCCTGCCCTTCGTTGGCCGAGTTGCCAAGGCTGTCGATGGTGGTGACTTCGCCCAGGCCCTGACCACGCGCGATGTCGGCAATCTGGCGGGCGGAGGAGCCCGCGAAGTACTGCTTGGGGACCAGTTTGTTGGGGACGTCAATCAGCGTGAGAATGCCGCTGATGTGCTCGACTTCTTCGCTGCGCCCGCGGAAGACGAGGGCGTTGCCCTGGGCGTCGACGGTCAGGCGGTCGCCGATGTTGTTGAAGGCGGTCTGCGGGCCTTGCGGGTTGAACTGCTGGTTGGGGATCTGGCCCTGCTGCATGTTGGGATTCTGCTGGGCGAGTTGGCCGACGAGTTGGAGTGCACGCTCGCGGGCGACGGGCGCGGAGATGTGGCGAAGATCGAACCGGATGTACTCGGTCTTGTTGAACTCGGCGAGCAATTGGTCGGTGATCTCTTCGAGTTGCTTGAGGCGGCGGGGGACGTCGGTGGCGACGATGACGCCCAGTTCGTCGAGGTAGGTGTATTGCTTGCCGCCGCCCTGGCCCTGCATCGCGCCGGCGCCCATGAGCTGGGCTTCGATGGCGGGCTTGAGCGCGCTGGGGCGGACGTTTGGAGTGCTGAAGACGCGGGTGGTGGGCCGCTCGCCGCCAAAGGCGGGGCGGACCTCGGCAATCTGCATCACGTTGTACATGCCGAAGCGATCCTGCACGATCGTCCAGCCTTGCTGCTCGAGCAGCATGTCGAGCAGTTCGATGAGTTCGGACTTGCGGACGGGCACGGGGGCGTTGAACGTCACCGACCCGGCGAGATCGCCCTTGATCGTGACGTTGATGCGGAGGGTTTCGACGATGAGGTCGATCAGGGTTGTCAGTTGCACCGGCTCGCGGAAGTCGGCGAGGGTGATGAGTTCGTCATCGCCTTCGACGCCTTGCAGCGTGGCGGCTTGCTGCTCCGCGCCGGCTCCGGCTCCAACTCCGGCTCCAGCTCCGGCCCCCGCCCCTTGACGAATCATCTCCATGCCGCGTGCGTTGGGGTCGGTGGCCTTGATGGGCTGCGCGCCTGGCGCGTTGATGACGGGCTGGGCCTTGGCTCCGCCCATTCCCGGACGGCTCACGACGTTTGCGCCGGCCTTGCCCGGCTGCACGACGTTGGTCTTGCCGCCTTGTTGGATGGTTTGGTTCTGAAGCTTGGCGAGGTCCTCGGGCGTCACCGGACGAGCGACTGCGGGGCCTGCCGGTGCGGGACGAACGGGTTCTTGCTTTTGCGGTTCTTCCTTCTTGGGCTCCGCGGGCGGCTGCATGGCGACGGCTGAGCCAGCGGCGAGCATGAGGGCGAGCATGAAGGCACGGGTCACGTGGGTGCGTGAATGGGCACTGGTCTGGGTGGCTCGATCCGTCATAGCTCGTCCTTCCTCCAACACGACCATCCCCCATCCAACGATTGCCCGTGCCCGCCTCCGGCGAGCGGGCAACGATACGACAGCATCGGCTTGCGCACTGCCTTCGGGACAATGCCCACGCCACGCTGCCCCCATGCCCGAACTCCGCCCCCCTCACCCCCGCCCCCGCGTCGTCAGCCTGCTGCCCTCCGCCACGGAGGTGCTGTGTGCCGTGGGCGGCCAGAGTCTTTTGGTCGGGCGGTCGCACGAGTGTGACTTCCCGCCTGGGCTCGAAACCTTGCCGGTCCTGACGGCCCCGCGCATCGGGCCGGTGGGGCCTGGCAACACCCCGGCCCAGATTGACGCCCAGGTGCGCGCGGCGGCAAAACAGGGGGCCCAGTCCCTGTACCACCTGTTTGCCGACCGGCTGGGTGCGCTCGCGCCGGATGTGATTCTGACCCAGGACTTGTGCGAGGTTTGTTCGATTGACTTGGGGACGGTCCGGAATGTCGCGGCGACGATGCGGACGGCGGCGGGAGAGCAGCCCCGGATCGTGAGCCTGAATCCGCACACTGTGGAGGCGGTTTTTGATGACTGCCTGACGGTTGGGCAGGCGGTGGGCCTTGATCGCGAAGCGACCAACGCGGTGGTGCGGCTGCGGGAGCGGTTGTATGAGGCGGGGGAGTTTGTGAATCCGTATGACGAGGGGCCGCCCTTGGCGTTTTTGGAGTGGACGGATCCGTTGTTCTGCGCGGGGCACTGGACGGTGCAGTTGATCGAGCGGGCGGGGTGTACGCATCCGTTCAACCCGACGCGGATTCGCGACGGGGCGGGGGCGGCGGCGGGGCCGCAGCAGGGGGAGAAGATCGCTGGCAAGAGCGTGCGGATGCCTGCTGAGGTGTTGGTCGCGGCCAAGCCGGAGTACCTGGTGATCTGTCCGTGCGGGCTGACGCTGGAACAGACTCGGGAGTGTGCGGCGGACTTGGCGAAGGCGAGTTGGTGGCGCGAGTTGCCTGCGGTGCGGAAGGGGCGGGTGGCGATCGTGGATGGGAACCAGATGTTCAATCGCCCGGGGCCGCGATTGGTCGATGCGTATGAGTGGCTGGTGGGATGGATTCAGGAGCGGCCCGCGCTGATCCCGGCGGGGTTTCCTTGGGAGCGATTCGCGGACTAGGGATGCGAATTGGTTGCCGCGTATGGACTGTGCTCAGCACCACAAGCAAAAGATGATTGATTGAAAGGCCCCCATGTCACACTCCGCACTTCAACGCCTGATCATGTGCTCGTTGTTGTCCGCCGCTTGGATGGCGTGGGGGCAGACTGCCGCGCCGGCGGCCCCGTCCTCGCCCGCGTCGCCAAGCCGACCGGCGTTGCCGCAAACGGACGAGCCGGAGTCGATGCCGCCAGAGCGAGTGTCGGCCGAGGCCCGGGCCGCGCTCGCGACGCATGAGGCGTTTGATGCGTTGGCGGATGCGATGGAGGCGGCGATCAAGGCGGGGGACGCGGAGGGGTACCTCCGGCTGGTGGATCTTCGCGATCCGGTGTTCGCGATGGAGCAGCGCAACTGGGCCAAGGACCTGAAGGAGAAGCCGCCGTCGGCGATTGAGGTGACGCTTGCGGCGCCGAAGTTTGAGGCGGTGCAGGAAGCGCGGCGGGAACTGGCGGTGCAGGATCACGAGGCTGCCGCGACGGCGCCTGATTCGATGGTGCGGCACATCACGTTTGCGTGGACGCAGCCGGCGGACAACGCGGGGAACGCGGAGTTTCAGCGGACGGTGTCGTTTGACGCCCGCTTCAACCGCATCGAGGGCGTGTGGAAGTTTGCAGGCGAGGATTGGCTGAAGGTCGAGACGGATCACGCGATCGTGCTGCATGATCCGGGGCTGGAAGAAGTCGCGGCGAACGCGGCGGGGGCGTTTGAGAAGATTCAGACGCGGGTGCTCGAGGGGTTTGAGCTCGAATCGGCCCCGATCGCGACGCGCAAGCAGGTGATCAAGATCTACAAGGAGATGAAGCACCTGCAGCAGTCGATTTACCTGAGCTATCCGTTCCCGCTGGGCGGGTGGAACGAGCCGGGCGAAGCGATCAAGATTCTGGCGGGCCGCAAGAGCGGCGAGGCGGCGCTGAAGGGGCTGCTCGCGCACGAGTTCGGGCATGTGTGCACATTTGAACTGGGGCCCAAGGCCAACGAGATGCCTTGGTGGATTCTGGAAGGCGTGGCGGAGCTTTCCATTTCGCCGTTTGATCGGCACATCATCAACCGCGGGCAGAAGACGGTGCGGCGGTGGAACGAGAACGGGTCGCTGCAGGCGTGGGCGGACCTGACGGACTTTCGCACGGTGCCGGCGAACCTGCACGGATACGTGTACACGCAGGGGATGCACATGGTGTGGTATGTGAGCGACCGTTTCGGGCGCGACGGGCGGCTCAAGTGGATGCGGGCGATGGCGGGCGGCAAGACGCTGGACGAAGCGACGCGGGCGGAGTTGGGCATGCCCTTCGAGCAGCTTGATAAGGAGTGGCGGGCGAGTTTGAATCTGCCGGTGCCCGAGGATGAGATGCGGGATGAATAGGGGGAGGGAATCACCACGAAGACACGAAGAGCACGAAGAAGAGAAAGAAGAAGAGTGATTACCAGGGTTGACTCGGACCGGGATCGAATCAGTGTGGTTGGGACTGTGACTTGGTGTGCGCGGGAATCAGCCCGCGGGTTGCGCGGCAGGTTGGCGGGTTGAGTTCTCACGCAATCTGAACACGGCGCTTCGCAGCGGATGCCCAGAATTGGCCGGGGTGGGATGAAAGCCTGCGGGCGAGGGGGGCCGGGCGGGTTGCGGGGGGCGGGGGGCGGAGGCTGGGCCTTGCAAGCACTCATGGACGACGTTGCTGCGAGTAGAACCATGGAGCGTGGTGGGTCGCGCGGGGCTGGCGCATCACGCCCGCGGGTGGTGCTCTTTACCGACACGCTGGGCGACGTCAACGGCGTGTCGCGGTTCATCCGCAACGCGGCGGAGACGGCCCTCGCGACCGGGCGCGAGCTGACGGTGCTGACGAGCACGAACTTTGAGATTCCCGAACAGCCCAACATCATCAACGTCGCGCCCGTCGTCGCGACGAAGATGCCCAAGTATGAGAACCTTGAACTGGTCCTGCCCCCTGCGCTCAAGATGATGCGTGTGGCCCAAGAGTTGCGTCCCGACGTCATCCACATCTCCACGCCCGGCAGCGTGGGCCTGGTCGGCCTTGCGCTCGCCAAGCGGCTGCGTCTGCCGATCGTGGGCGTCTACCACACCGACTTCCCCGCGTATATCGACAAACTGTTCGTGAATCACAGCCTGACCGAAGGGTGCAGCGGTTACATGCGGCTGTTCTATCGCAACTTCGCGAGGATCTTCACGCGCAGCGAGGATTATGCCGACACGCTGACGAATCTGGGCATCCCGCGTGAGCGGCTCGAAGCGCTGCGCCCCGGCATCATGATCGATCAGTTCCATCCGCGGTTTCGCGATGTGTCGATCCACCATCGCATCGCGGGCGAGCGGACCGATGCGAAGGCGACACCCGGCAAGCCGGTGCGGTTTGTGTATTGCGGGCGAGTGAGCGTCGAGAAGAACATGCCGCTGCTGGAGCAAGTGTGGAAGGCGGCGGATGCCGAACTGCGGGCTCGCAACGTGCCCGCAGAGCTCGTCATCATCGGCGATGGGCCGTATCGGGCGACGATGCAAGCAAGCCTCGCCGGCACTCGCACGCGGTTTCTTGGGTTTCGATACGGCAGCGAACTGAGCACGCTGTACGCGTCCTGTGACGCGTTTGTCTTTCCCAGCACGACCGACACGCTGGGGCAAGTCGTCATGGAAAGCCAGGCGAGCGGCATGCCCGTCCTGGTGAGCGATCAGGGCGGGCCCAAGGAAGTCGTGCGCGACGGCGACACCGGCTTCGTGCTCTCGGCGAGCGACGCCGGAGCATGGGTGCGCACGATCACGCGGCTTGCGACGGATGAGACTCTGCGCACCCGGATGGGGCGTGCGGCGCATGAGTTTTTGCAGGGCTTTTCGATGCGGCGGAGCTTTGAGCACTACTGGAGTGTGCACGAAACAGTGGCATCGGCACCGCGCTGATGCGTGCTGGCGACTTACGTGTTTCGTCCATCGGCTCCACTCGCCACGTTGTGGGCGGCAAGGAACCACTCGCAGACTTCGCGCACCGCGCCGTGGCCGCCGATGCGCTTCGTGACGCGGTGGGCGTGATTCGTCACGCCTTCCCATGAGTCGGCGACGGCTATCGCGAGGCCCACGTGGTTCATGCAAGGGACGTCGTTGACGTCATTGCCGACGTACGCGACGTTGCGGGCATCGACGCCCCGCTCACGCAGCACGCGTTGCAATGCGCCGAGCTTGTCGGCCTCGCCTTGGACGCAATCGAGTTTGAGCTTGTCGCAGCGGGCACGCACCACGGGATTGGTCTCTGCGGAGAGCACGAGCATCGCGGGCTTGCCGACCTTGCGGAGCATGCCGATGCCCAGGCCGTCGCTGCGATTGGCGAGCACGCCTTCGGTGCCGTCCTGCATCACCAGGACCTGGTTGGTCGTGAAGACGCCGTCAAAGTCGAAGACGAGCAGGGCGATGGACTTGAGGTCGGCGGCGGGGCGAAGGGCGGGGGCGGGGGGCATGCGCCAGCGTAAGCGTTGGTATTTGGCCTAGCGCAGGCCGTATTCCTTGAGTTTGCGGTAGAGCGTGCGCTCGCCGATGCCCAGCAGTTTGGCGGCCTGCTCGCGGTTGCCGGCGGTGAGGCGGAGCGTCTCGCGGATGGCTCGCTTCTCGATTTGTTCGAGGCTGGTGCCCGCGAGCGAACCTTGGGCCGCGCCGGCCATGTCGCCGGCTGCGCTGCTGGACCAGTTGGCGTCCTCCGCGCTCGCATCGGCGCGGATGTCATCGGGGATGTGGCGGATGTCGAGCGTCAGCAGCGTCGCCTTGGCGCGTTCTTCGCTCAGCGCGCTCACGACCATGTTCTGCACGACGTTTAGCACCTGCCGCACGTTGCCGGGCCAGTGGTAGCTGGTCAGTCGCATCATTGCGCCGTCGGTCACGCTCACGTCCAGCGGGGGCTGGCCTTTGGCGGGCGGGGCCATTTCGCTGGCGAAGCGCTCGGCGGCGCTCTGCACGAGCGCGGGGATGTCCTCTCGTCGCTCGCGCAGGGGCGGCAGGAAGACATGGCTGCCGTTGATGCGGAAGAAGAGGTCTTCGCGGAACTTGCCTTCGCTGACCATCTGCTTGAGGTCGCGATTGGTTGCGCTCACGAAACGAACGTCGGTAGAGCGTTGCTCGTTGCTGCCCAGTCGCACCACTTCGCCGCTCTCGAGCACGCGGAGGAGCTTGGCCTGCATGCTCAAGGGCATGTCGCCGATTTCGTCGAGGAAGAGCGTGCCGCCGTCGGCGTATTCGAAGACGCCCGCGCGGTCTTTATCCGCGCCGGTGAAGGCACCTTTGACGTGGCCGAAGAGTTGGTCTTCGAGCAGGCTTTCGGATTGGCCCGCGCAGTTGAACGTGACGTATCGGCCGCCACCTGCCGTTGGGCCGCTCGCCCGGCGGGAGTTGCGATGGATCGCCGCGGCGATCACTTCCTTGCCCGTGCCCGATTCGCCCGTGATGAGGACGGGGATGTTCGACGGCGCGACGACCTTCACCTGCCGCAGCACCTTGCGCATCGGCTCGCTCTTGGCGACGATGCCTTCGAAGCCGGCTTGTTCGACGGCTTCCTGCAGGCGAGAGTTCTCGTGGCGGGCGAGGACGAGCTCCGCGGCGTTGTTGACGCGGGCGCGGAAGAGGTCGAGATCGAGCGGCTTCTCGATGAAGTCGTACGCGCCGAGCTTGAACGCGTCGCGGGTGCGGGGGACGTCGCCGTGGGCCGTCACCATGATCGTCTTCGCGTGGGGCTGGAGTTTGTGCGCGGCTTCGAGGATGCGCATGCCGGCGTCGGAGCCATCGGGCGCGACGGTGGTGGAGGTTGCGCCCAGGGCAATGACGGCGTTGGCGCTCGCGGGCATCCGAAGGTCGGTCACGATCACGTCGAAGAGGCCCATGCGAAGCTCATCAATCGCGGCGGGCACATCGTGGACGACGGTGCAGACGTGGCCCGGGCGCTTCAAGGCCTCGGCCATGACATCGGCGTGGTCGGGCTCGTCTTCGACGATCAGGACTTGGGCGGGGTTCGTACCTTGCTTCATCGGGGAATCGTAGAGAGCAAGTGGTGGCGTGGGCCTGTGTTCAGGTCAGTGTCACGCCATGTGGCTATCGACTTCGCGCACCCCGCCGCCGCTTCGCTAACCCCTTCGCCAACTCCGTCTGCTCAAACGCACCACCCCCCGTCCCGTCTTCATCCCCGCTCACGCCGAACCCTATCTGATCCGCCGTCGTCACGGCGATCGCGAGGGCATCGGCGACGTCGGGGGGGCTGGGTGCCTCCGCCAAACCGAAGTAGTCCTGCACCACCCGTTGCATCTGGCCTTTTTCCGCCCGGCCGCTGCCGGTCATCGCTTTCTTGACCAGGCGCGGTTTGAGTTCGACGAGGCGCAGGTTGCGTTGGCGGATGGCCAGCAGCAGGACGCCTCGAGCGTGGCCCATCACCATCGCGGTGGCGGGGTGGGCGGCGTGGGCGAAGAGGCCTTCGACGCCGACGGCGGTAGGTTTGAGGCGATCCAGCAACGCTCGAAACTCGGCGTCGAGTTCGGCGAGGCGGTCGGAGACGGTGGCTTTGGCCTTGGTCTGCTTGTCGATGAGCGTGAGGCGGATGACACCGGCCTCGACGAGCGTGTGGCGAGGCGAGGCGAGGCGGACCGCGCCGTAGCCGGTGAGTCGCAGACCGGGATCGATGCCGAGCACCACCACGCGGATCACTCCTCTTCGTCGATATCGTCGGGCGGGATCTCGACGACGACGGCCGTGTTGGTGTATTGATCGCCTCGATGGCGGGCGCCTTCACGCCACAGCGCGACCATCGCGGCGGGCGGCAAGCACCACTTGATGATGTTGCGGAGCAACGCCTGTGCGAAAGAGGGCGGCGAGGCCTTGAGGGCGTGGGCCGCATCGGCACCCGGCGCGACGCAGCGGACCACCATGCAGCCCGCAAAGGCCTTGCCCAGCGTGCGGCCACTGATGGACTCGCCGATCGTGGAGCTCAGGACACCGATCAGGATGGTTGCGAGCAGCAGCGACTGGCCCTGATCGGTGATAAACAGCTCGCCTACGCCCATCATCATGACTTCATCGAAGGAGTTGCCCACGAGCACGCTGGCGATGATCGCGGCGACGGTCAGGTCCATCAGTCCCGCGACCATGCGTCGCAGCGGTTCTGCGAGCGACACATCGCCCGGCAGGAAGATGTCGACTTCCTTGGGCCGAACCAGCACGATCACCACCAGCCCGACGACCCACGAAAGCATGATCGCGACGAAGCGGTACTGGCTCGCGGTGCCACTGTCAGCGACGCCCACGAGGCCGCGTTCGAGCACGCGGCCGGTGGCGGTGGACACCAGAGCGTGGTCGATGCTGAGGAAGGTGCCCAGGCGATCTCGATCGGTTGGAGTGGTGCTGGGCCAGAAGAGGGCGAGCTTGGCTTCGCCGTCGAGCGGGGCGAGGACGGGGCCGTTGCTCGCGGCGCGGATGCCGGGGACTTCGCCTAGTTCGCGCCACACGGGGGCTGCGGGTGGGCCGCTCTCCAAGCCTGCGGCCGGGCTGGTGGTCCACAGCCGCCAGGTTTCCGCGCTGGCGCGTGTCGCAAGCGTGAGGCCGTCGGTCGCGAAGGCAATGCGAGCGTCGGCGAGTCCTCTGCCTGCGGTCAGCGGGCCGTTCCACGCATGCCAAGTCAGGCTGGTTCGCGTTGGCAAGCCCCCTGCCCCACCACTGCTCGCGCCACCCATGCGCCAGGGCTTGCGAGGGCCGGGAAGTTGCTCCTCGCGCCACGCGCCTTGCAGCAGCGTGCTGGCTTGCCCGTCGATGCCGGTGATGAGCAGCGCGAGGGGCGTTTCAAGGAATGTGTCACGCTGATGCGGCGCGCCGGCGGCGAGTGCGAGCGATGCAAACGCATCGGCCTTCGCGATTTCACGCGGGGCTTCGAGCACTTCCCAGGTCGGCGCGACGCCTCGCCACGGCAAGAGCCAAAGCTGCGAATCCATCGCGGGCTTATCTCGAGGGGGGCCGAGGACCGCCATCAGGCCAGCGGACATCGCACTGACCGCAAGCACGGGACGCTCGCCCGGCAATGATGGCAACTCGGTCGCGCCTGCCAGCGCCTCGACGCGCGAGCCGCGATCGGCCAGCGCGGCGTACCAGCGGCCCTCGCGGAGCACAACGGCAAACGCGTAGACGCGCGTGGGGCCAGGCGGCGGAGGCGGAAAGTTCGCGACCTTCTCACGGATCGCGTCGGGGACGATCACGAACGCGGTTTCTTCGTGCGCGGCGAGGAAGGCCTCGCCATCGGGCAGGCCGATGCCGACGAGCGGTCGCAGTAGGGCCGTGGCGCGGGGCGCCATGGGCAGGTCTGGGGCGAAGTGGGCGAGCACGGCCTCGGCCCGAACACCGCCCACGCGGACGGGGCCGGCGGCGGGATCGTTGGGTGAGGCGCTGGACGTCTGCGTGTCGGGCTTGGCCGCTGGGGCGGGCGCGGGCTTGGGCACATCTCGAATCGCCAGCACCCAGGTGTGCCAGGCGGAGCGATCGTCGGCGGAGCGCACGGACAAAGAACTCGCGGCGAGCAGGCGATCGGGGCCGGCCGGCGGCGCGTCGGCGGCGTGAGAAACGCGTTCGACGGCGAGACCAAAAAGCAATGCCGCAAGAATCTGGAGCGGTCGCGTCAGCATGGTGCGTGTGGTTGCATTCATCCGAGATTCAGACGTCAATCGAGCACGCTGGGGCCAATCGTCTCGCTAGTCGTCGAGGTTGAACCTCGACAGGTTCGAGCTTCGCTGTCCATCGATCGCTTCGCGTGCGAGCAACGCGTCGATGTCAATCACTTCCGAAACTTCATACGTATCCAGCACACGATCAAGATCAAATTGGCCCGTGCGAATCCGGTTGCCCGCGTTCTCGGGCTGGCTCAGGCTCATCTCGATGCGGTCTTCGCCACGCTCGGTCCAGACGATTGCGCGGATGCGGCTGGCGATCCGTGCGGCGGATTGGCCTTTGCCGTCCACGGGCACTTCGACGTATTGATCGAGTTCGCTCCACGCGATGGGCTGGCCATCAGGCGAGAGCAGCCACACGGCCCGGGGTTGCAGCGTCGCCGGATCGATCAACACCTCTCGCCAGCCCCAGCCGCCGGTTCCTTCGGCTTCGCTCGCGAACGCCGCGCTGATGAGGCGGTCGCGAACGCGGAGCAGGCCGCCCGCCTGCGTGATGTTCTTGCGAGACGCGTCCCAGCCGCCTCGCGCGGTGGGCGCAAGCGGCGTGATCGCCGCGAGTTCGAGCAGGTCCAGCGGGTGCAGCGCCAGGCCAAATCGCGCGACCTTCGCGGGCGTCGCCTGGGCCATGTCGCCCACAAACGCCCGGCGCGGATCGGTGAACTCGACCCACCAGTATCGCTGCTGGTTGCTGCCCAGCACGAACAGCGTCTGCGATACCTTGTCGATCCGAAGCGAAACGTTTGCGGGCTGGATCAACTGCAAGTTGCCTTCGAGTTGATCGCGCCGGCGGCGAAGAGGGTTGTCATCGCTCGGATCGGGCGCATCGATCACCAGCGTCACCGGCGTGCGCATGCGCGACAGGTCCGCGACGCGCTGGTTGTGCGCCGCGATCGCATCAGCAACGGTGGGCAGCCCCGCGGGCGATTGCGCCGAAGCGATGGCCACCACGCCACGCCCGGGCGACAGTCCGGTTGCCTTGGGCGAGGGGGACGAACAGCACGCGAGCATGAGCGTCATCGGCGCCACGCAGGCGGCCATCGCAAGCCCGCCGCGGAAGGACCAGCCTCGCCGACATCGCTTGTGTTGCATGGGGTGGGGCTCCATGGCCTAGGACTTGCTTTCGATTTGGGAGGCGGGCGTAGCAGCGTGCGCGTTTGGCTGTGCTCCCGCGGCGTCGGGGTCAATCAGCGGCGCGAGCGACTCCATCGCATCGGCGACTGACAGGTCGTCCATCCCTGGATCGACCACTTCCATGGGCGTCGCGTCCGGCTCGCCTCGGCGCAGCACGTGCATCACCTTCACGCCCTCGCGGGTCTTGTTGCCGACGACGCGCAGCAGGCGCCGACGAATCAGCACGAGCGTGAGCAGGTATCGGAACCGCACCTGCTTGGCATCCGTGGCTTCGGCGGTGGATTCAAACACCTCCAGCAGTGACTCATCATCCAGCAGCGGCTGCTTGGGCTTGACGGTCGGCTGGTACACAGTCTTCCAGAACCCAAAGCACTGCGCCGGGCCAGCGGGACGAGCCCCGCCCTCCCACGCCGCGAGCGAAAAGTCCAGTCGCTGCAATCCCGCGACGCCCGGCATCTCCACCAACGCGGCGACGAAGACGCTGCCCGGAGCAATCGCCTCGCCCGTGGCAGAACACTGACCGGAACCCTTGGACATCGGATACGACGAGAGCGCGGACATGCGTGGAGCGTAGTGCGACGAAACCACCCGCGCCACCACCGGCCGCAATGGAACCAAAGAAAAACCCCGCCACAGGGCGGGGTTTGCGGGGTTTCATGCTGACACGATCCTGAGCCCACCCTTACGGGAAGATGCCGCGGACCGAGTACGCGCTCGCCAGCCGCTCGAGGGCGGCGATGTACGCCGCGGTGCGGAGGTTGCACTTGTACTTCTTGCGGGCGTCGCGGGTGCGCTTGGCGGCGGCGATCATGTGCTTGTTGAGCTCACGGTCGACGTCGTTCAATTCCCACTGCTGGCAGGTCTTGTTCTGGACCCATTCGAAGTAGCTCACCGTGACGCCGCCCGAGTTGCAGAGGATGGCGGGCAGCACTTCGATGCCGCGGGCTTCGAGGACGCGCTCGCCGGCGGGCGTGGTCGGGGCGTTGGCGCCTTCGGCGACGACCTTGCAGTTGAGCAACTGAGCCTCGGGCTCCTGGATCATCTGCTCGAGGGCGGCGGGGACGAAGACATCGACCTTGGTCTTGTAGAACTCGTCCTTGTCGATGCGGGTCGCGCCCTTGAAGCCGGCGACGCCGCCGGTCTTGCGGACGTGCTCGGCGAGCTGGTGCGCGTCGATGCCGCCATCGTTGCGGATCGCGCCGGTGTGGTCCATGGTCGCGATCATCTTCGCGCCCTTGTCCTGGAGGATCTTGCCCGTCCACGAGCCCACGTTACCAAAGCCCAGCACGCTGAACTTGCAGCTCTTGATTTCGACGCCCACTTCGGGCAGCATTTCGACGAGGGTGTCCACGACGCCCTGGCCGGTGGCCTTCTCGCGACCGAGGCTGCCGCCGAACTCGACGGGCTTGCCGGTGATCACGGCCTCGGGCTGGTGCCCGCCGACTTCGCTGAGGAAGCTGTAGGTGTCGGCGATCCACGCCATGTGCTGGGCGTTGCTGCCCACGTCGGGCGCGGGGATGTCATAGTCCGGGCCGATCTGGTGCGCGATCGCCGTGGTGAACCGGCGGACGATGCGTTCCATTTCGCTCTTGCTGTGCTTGTAGGGGTCAACCTTGATGCCGCCCTTGCCGCCGCCGTAGGGCACGCCCACGAGGCTGCACTTCATGGTCATCAGGAACGCGAGGCTCTTGACGTCGTCGAGGTGGACGTCATGGTGGAACCGCAAGCCGCCCTTGAAGGGGCCCAGCGCGTTGTTGTGCTGCACGCGGTAGCCCTTGAAGAGCCGGTACGTCCCGTCATCCATCTTGACGGGGAAGTTCACCATGATCTCGTTCTTGGGCTGGGCCAGGATGATCTTGAGATGATGCGGCAGGTCCATCAGGTCCGCGGCCTGCAACATGCTGCCCACCGTCTGGCGATACAGGTTGTTGGGATCCACGGGGAACCCAAGCTCGCTGAAAATCGGGTGGTCAGACTCCTTCCCAGGCTTGCCACCCTTCGCGGCGGCGGGTTTGGAAGCCGAGGACTTGCGGGCAGGGGACGCGGTAGGCATGCATCAAGCTCCAACAAATGCGCGATCGCGCGGTGATCCGACTCGCCGTGCTCTCCTTCAGAGACTTCCAAAGACAGGCCAAGTTTTGGCCCGTTTGCCCCCCTCACCAACACCCGACGGCACGGCTCCGCAGGCGGCTGGGGAGGGGAGTGTACCCCTGTGAAGCCCTGAAACCAGCCGAGGGGGAGGATGAGCCAACGCAAAGGGAAAATGCCACGATTTGCCGCGATAACCGGCTACCTTCTGATCCGTCCGCCGCACACCCGGCGATACCAACGAAATGTCCATGAACGCCGGCTCGGCGTCGCTGTCCGAAGGGGAAGACGTCGCGGGTGACCTCGACGGCCCCAGCGGGGTCCAGCCCCTGACCTCCAACGTCGACCACGGTGGGGGCGGAACGTGGGTGCTGGATGCGACGTACAAGTACCTGTGGGACGGCTGGAACCCAATTGCAAAGGTGGGCGATGGAAGTTGACGGCGAAGACCAATCCATCCGCAGCTACGCCTGGGGC
>JALHOJ010000064.1 GCA_022843045.1 Phycisphaerales bacterium | reverse complement strand
CGCCCGCAGGCGACGCAGGCCCCGGGCGGCGGCGCGCCAGCGGCGACAGCGCAGCCCGCGACGACGACGGCGAGTCCGACGAAGTGATGTGCACGTTGTGAGCGAGCGGTTGCGAGCACCCGTGTCTTCGTGAAGACTCAGGCTCGGCGCTTGCCGTTGTGTGCTGGGTTTGGCGCTGTGATCACTTCGCGGGCTTGATCAGGACGGTGGCCTTGCCATCTTCCGAATGCACCTTGAAGTCCTGGCCCGCGTTGCCCACTTCGGCGCGATACGTGGTGGGGGTGGCGCGAATGCCCGTGATCGAGCGTTCCGGCGCGTCCACGAACGCGCCAAGCTTGCCTTGGATATCGAGCTTGCCCGCGCTGCCCGCGCCGACGCGGACGGTCACGTCGCCGCCACGGGCCTTGACGCTCAGAGGGCCGTTGATTGCGGCGTCGGTATCGACCAAGACGTCGCCGCCATTGCCCGTCGTCAGGCCGTTGAAGATCTGCACGGGACCGGAGACGTTGCGCACATGCACATGGCCGCCCGTGTTGCGCACCACCACGCCCGTGATGCTGGGCACAAAGATGTTGAGCAGCACGGGGCGCTTTTCAAGGTTCGGATCCGCCGAGAGCACTCGCAGGACCTTGCCTTCGCCGGTTGTTTCCACCGACGCGGCGACCCACGCCTGCAGTTCCGCCGCAGTGGGCTGCTTGGTGCGCACGCCCGGAGTGCCGATGACCGGATCGGTCGCGATCGCGTAGACCTCGGGCTTCTTGAGGTCGGGGTTGCCGAAGATACGAACAGAACCCAATTGATTCTCGACTTGGACGACGTACGGCTGGCTCGCGTCCGCCAATTCCGCGTTCGCGAGCGTCAGGGCCCGCCCGTTCATCCGCTTCACAGTCATGCAGCCGCCTAGGGGCATCGATACCAGCCCGATCAGGCCGGCAATCAGCAACCCCGCGCCCAGCCTTGCCCCCGGGCGGCGGCTGAGTCGGATCGATGCGGGAGCGGAGCGAAGATCAAAAGACATAGGCATCCTTCCAAAGTAAGTCGCACGGTAGGGGCGTTGTCCGGCAGAGGGTTCCCGCGAGTTGGGGTTGGCGGCCGGGGTGGAGATGGGCGGGTTTTGACTCGTCCTCCCCCGGTCGGGAAACCCGAGCATACTGTCAAGAGACGGCTCAGACGACGCGTTGGTTCGGTCGTGGGCAGATACCCCCGACAGACACCAAAGCGGAGTTTGCTCAGTCGTGCGACATCTTGAGTCGGTGCATCGACCGAACCCGCGACGCCTATTGAATGACGATGATTGCCTTGTGTATTGATTCGTCGCCCGATCGGTCTGAATTGTGAACCCAGCACCAACGCCGCCCACGGGCCTGGCGAGCGTTTGCGGTGGAGTGTGCAGGCCCACGGGCGTCTTCCAAGTCTTCTCGCTTCGGCGAGCGCGTCTTGGCATCATGCGACATGGTTCGATTGCTCCAAATTTGTGGAGTTGCCGCCGCGCAGCATTGCGCGATCGGCACCATGATCGACCCCCCATGATCGTCCCGTAGTAGCACGTTTCCCAGCCGGCCTGACCCGGCTCCTCCCGCTGCGTTCGAGCACTGTCTCAGGCATGTCCCGCGACCCTCGCCGTCACCCCCCAGTCCAACGGGGCTGGGTGTCGTTTCTTCGTTCCACCGCACCAGGGGCATGACGCCCCGACGGGAGGTGTTTCATGGTGACGCAATCGCTTGTTGTGCTGAAGGATGGATTGGTCGGAGGTTTGGGCGGGGTGGCCGCGATCGGTTTCGGGGATCCGTTGACGCTGGCTCAGGCGACTCCGGGCGGTGGTTCTGCCGGCGCGATCGGCACCGGACTCGCCATCGCGTTGGCGATCGGGGCGTTGGTGGTGGGGGCGGCGGTCGGGTTCATCATCGCGAAGATGCTGGGCAGCAAGGCCGCGGAGGTCGCCAAGGCCGAAGCCGCGAAGATTCTGGATGACGCCCGCCAGCAGGCCAAGGTGGATGCTGAGAAAGCTCGGGTTGATGCCGAGAAACTCGTGCTCGAGCGCAAGGCCCGCCTGGACGAAGAGAACGAAAAGGCCCGCGCCGAGATCCGCGAAACCGAAAAGCGCCTCGCCAAGCGTGAGGACGCGATGGACCGCAAGGAAGAGCAGGTCGCCCAGCGCGACCAGCAACTGACCCAGCGGCTCGACACCCTCCGTCAGCGCGAGGAAGCCTCCCAGAAGCGCGAGCAGGACACCCAGCGCGCCCTCGAAGGCGTCAAGGACGAATTGAGTCGCGTCGCCGGCATGAGCCGCCCCGACGCCAAGGAACTGCTCCTCAAGCGTCTCGAAGAAGACGTCCGCCACGAAGCCGCGAAGGTCACGCGCAAGATCGTCGAAGATGCCGAGCACGACGCCAAGGAAAAGGCCCGCGAGATCACGCTCATGGCCGTGCAGCGATACGCCGCCGAGCACACCAGCGAGAGCACCGTCCGCTCGGTCGCGATTCCCAGCGACGACATGAAGGGCCGCATCATCGGCCGCGAAGGCCGCAACATTCGCGCCATCGAAAAAGTCACCGGCGTGGACATCATCGTCGACGACACCCCGGGCGTCATCATCGTCAGTTGCTTTGACAAGGTGCGCCAGGCCGTCGCGGTCGAAAGCCTCGAACGCCTCATCGCTGACGGCCGCATGCACCCGACTCGCATCGAAGAAGTGGTCGAAAAGGTGCGCAGCGAGATCAACGAAAAGATCATGAAGTACGGCAAGGAAGCCAGCCTCGAAGTGAACCTCCGCGGCCTGCACCCCAAGGTCGTCGAGGCCATGGGCAAGCTCGCCTATCGCACGAGCTATGGCCAGAACGTGCTGCGTCACAGCGTCGAAGTCGGGTACCTCTGCCAGATCATCGCCGAGCAGCTCGGCCTCGATGGCGCAATCGCCCGTCGGTGCGGCTTCCTCCACGACATTGGCAAGGCGATGGACCACGAAATGGAAGGCGGCCACCCCAAGATCGGCATGGACTTCGCCCGCCAGTTTGGCGAGAAGGACCCAGTGCTGAACGCCATCGGCGGCCACCACGCCGACATTCCATCAACCAGCTTCTATACGCCCATCGTGATGGCCGCCGACGCCGTGAGCAGCGCCCGCCCCGGCGCACGCCGCGAAAGCCTCGAGAAGTACGTCCAGCGCCTCAACGAACTGCAGGACATCGCCATGCGTTTCAAGGGTGTGACCGAGGCATATGCAATCCAAGCGGGCCGCGAAGTCCGCGTGATGGTCGACGCCGCCAAGGTCGACGACGACGAAGCGTTCCTCATCGCCCACGACATCGCGAAGAAGGTGAGCGAAGAGATGACGTTCCCGGGCGAGATTCGCGTGACCGTGCTGCGCGAGACGCGTGCGATCGAGTACGCGCGGTAAGCAAAGATCACCACAAAGACACGAAGGACACAAGGAAGAATTGTCTTCTTTGTGTCCTTCGTGTCTTTGTGGTGCGTTCTACTTCGGATCGACAATCGCTTCTGTCGCAAGGTCCTTCGTCTTGGTCTCATCCGGCAAAGGCGTGTACGTGATGCTCAGGCTGTTGATGCAGTACCGCACGCCGGTCGTGTCGGTGGGGCCGTCTTCAAAGACGTGGCCCAGGTGGCCGTCGCAGCGTGAGCACGTGACTTCCGTGCGCAGCATCCCGAACGAGCGATCCGCGTGATACTTGATCGATCCCTTGATGGCCTTGTCAAACGCGGGCCAGCCGCATTCGCTCACGAACTTGTCCGCCCCGCGAAACAACAGCGAGTTGCATCCGGCACAGCGATACTCCCCGTAACTGCTGGGCGTGTCCCAGTACTTGCCGGTGAAGGCCCGCTCGGTGCCCTTCTCGCGCAAAATGCGATACTGCTCGGGCGAAAGCTCCGCCCGCCACTGCGCGTCGGTCTTCTGGATTCGAGCGGCCTGCGAACTCGCACCTGATTCAGCATTGGTTGACATGTTTGTCTCCGCCCCCTTCTCTGCCGGTCGAGATTCATTCGAGGCCGCCGAAGCCGGATTCGTCGCCGTCGAGACAGCCCGACCATCCGCCACCGGGGAACTCGCCGGCCGACACCCGGCCAGCGCCACCAACCCCGCCACGACCAACACGCCTTGCACGTTCTTCATACCCATGAGATCGCACTGGGCGGCGTTTGGTTTCACCGAACGAGAGTCGAACTGAACGAAACGCGACCGTCAGGAAGCGTCGCGTGCCGTTTGCATCAGTATCTTCCTTGCCGCTCTCCGCACATCGTTCCACGTTCGACGCTCCCTCACGGTCGCGTTTCGTCGCACGCCAGCCGCGCTCGCCGCGCGCATCAGGTGCTCTTCGCCACTTCCGTGCTCCGCACCACCTCCGTCACATACTGCTGAAACTCATCGTGCATGATCTTCATCGACGGGCTGTTGATCATCTTGCGGAACGCCGGCTCCGCCGCGATCACTCGCATCCTCTTGGCCCAGCTCTCAAAGTACCCCTCGGGCAGCATCTTCTGCTTGTTCGCGAACCACACGATTTCATAGACCGACAATTGCATCAGGCTGAAGAAGTACTCGCGCACCTCGCGGTCGCTCGTCAGGTCCCGCACGTCATCCCGAAACACGTGCGCAAGGTCCGGGTCCTTCACCCGCCGCTCACGCAGATGCATCTGCATCTCAACCAGCTTCGTGAAGTTCGCCACCTGCTGGCTCTTGCGCAGGTGCATGAATTGGTACGCGCCGAAGATCAGGCCGCCCGCGATCGCGAAGCTCGAAATTGACTGCAGCAACACTTGGACTTCCAGAAGGTTCATGGAGCAGGTTAGTGGCGTACCTTCCCGCATGGAGCGCGGACCCGCCGTGTTCGTCATTCTCCTGGTGGTCGCCATCGCGGGCTTCCTGGCCTTCGACACCCTGCGCGCCCGCTCCGCCGCGCCCCAGGCGAAGACCCTCGCGACCACGCCCGCCGCTGTCGACGATGAGCCGGTGCCGGGCGAGCGACTGCCCGACACACTCACGCCCCAGCGCATCCTGAACGACTTCGCCAACACGCCCCCGGCGTTGCGCGAGACCGAAGTGCAGACCTATGCAGGCATGTACGCACCCCGCAGAGGCTGGGAACTCCGCGTCGCGGAGGTTCGTGCAATCGCCGACTTCACGATCATCCGGATGCGCGTGCCGGTGAATCTGCCCGACGCGCAAGGCTGGGTCGAAGGCACGCTCGAGAACGCCCCGCCCGCGCTGAGCCCGGGCGACACGCTCACGTTCGTCGCGAAGATCGACTCGATCGAAGCCCGCAAACTCGACGCCGCCCGCGCCGATTCCCCCGAGTCGTTTCACCTCATGATCAGCGATATCCGCGTGCTCCAGATCGTGCCCGCCGCATCCGCAGTCCCGAAAGACCCCGCGGCCAGCGACGACAACCGCCCACCAACCTGAATCCCCACGACACGCACCCACAAGGAAGCGACACGCGCCAGCGACGCCCGACTTTCCCCGCGGACGGCCAAGCAGACGCCACGGCAAGGAGATTGAGAGGCCGCGGATTCGCGCGGATCCCAAGACAAGCCCTGTCTTGAAATCCGCGTCATTCCGCGAGAATCCGCGGCCACCCTTCTTCTTGCTCGTTCCTCTTCTCTCGCATCTTCTCCGCGACATCTCCGTGGCTTCCCGTGGTGATCCTTCCTTCGCCGCTACGCTCGCACACATGCCCACCGACCCCATTCGTGATCGCCTCTCCCTCGCCATCGCCGCCGCGCAGGAGGCTGGCGACATGACCCTGCGTTGGTATCAGAACCCGGCCCTGCACGTCGACGAGAAGCCCGACGGCAGCCCCGTCACGCCCGCCGACAAGGAAGCCGAGAAGATCATCCGCGCCGCCATCACGCGCGACTTCCCCGCCGACGCGATCCTGGGCGAAGAACAAGGTGACACGCCCAGTTCCTCCGCAGCGCCCCAGTTCCGCTTCATCATCGACCCTATTGACGGCACGCGCTCTTTCGCCAAGGGCATGCCAACTTACGGCGTGCTCATCGGCGTGCAACAACTGAATCTCCCTCAGCCCCGCATCGTCGCTGGCGTCGCCCACTTTCCTGCCCTCCGCGAAACCATCTGGGCTAGCAGTCGCGCCGGCTGCTGGTGGCGCACCGCAACCGGCGAAACCCGCCGGGCCGAAGTGAGCGAGCCTTCATCGCCCTCCGCCGCGCACGTGCAGACCACCAGCCCGCAAAGCTACCGCAAACACCATCGCGAAGCCGCCATCGCCCCCCTCGCCGCCGCGACCGGTCGCTTCCACGGCTGGAACGACGCGTTCTCCTTCGCCCTCGTCGCCACCGGCCGCGCCCACGGCGTCATCGGCTTCGGATTTTCAATCTGGGACGTCGCGCCGTTTGCCATTGCAATCGAAGAAGCTGGCGGCACACTCACCGACTGGCAAGGTGGCGACGTGACCCGCAACGCAAGCACGCTCGTCGGCGGAGCCCCCGCGACCTACCAGCACCTGCGCGGCATCCTGACACCCTACGCGAAGTAACCAAAGACCAACGGGCCCTCCCGCGCCAGCGGAGGCGACCGCACCTGAAACTCTGCTGAACAGATTGTCTTTCGCAATTGCAACCCACGGCGAAGCCGAGCAGGTCAATAGCCGCGGGTCGCCGCGACGCGGCACCCGCCGTCGCTGACCAGCCCAACTGCGCACCGCGCAGCGGTGCGGGCGTGTCCCTCGTGCTCCGTCACCGCTACGCGGTGAACTTGTTCCTCAACTCGGCTTCCGTGGGTGTCACATTCGCGACAACCCACGGCTATGCACCTTGACGGCTGCGCCGTCGGTATCGACCTCGTGAACCAACACCACGCAAGCCGTCACGCCGCAGGTGCAGTTGACTCCTTGTAACTGATCACCTCCGCCCGCTTCCCGCGCCACCGCCGCCAAAGGAAGTCGATCATCCCGCGCACCTGATACTCCTTCGAGATCATGATCAGCCGCGCATAGCGAAGAGAGTTACCAAGCGACAGCCGCCCGCGCCGCGACTCCTTGAAGCCAATTCGTGCAAGCTGAGAGTACCAGAGTGCGCAGATCGCAAACATCGTCAAGACCACGACGAACGGACTCTGAACCATCGGCCATCCAACGAACAAGAGTGGTAAAGAAATGATCTGCATCCAGATAGGGACGCTTCCCATAGCATCGAGAATCAAGATGATCGACAAGAGCCCCAAGGTAGCTGCCAGCACCGAGATCGAGCACAGGAGCCCCAAAAAGGCGAATCCTCCCCACACCACCGCACTCCGCACCTGCCCCGCAAACAACCCCCTGCTCGCCGTCGTCTTGAAGTAACTCACCTCAATGATCGCATGCCCATGCCGCCGGGCCCGCTTGAACCACTGCGCGCTCGTCGTCATCGCCAGATCATGCCACGCCATGTCGTGCGCCAGCCGCATGATCCGCCCGCCCCGTTCCCGCATCCGCGCGCACAGTTCCGGCTCCTCGCCCGCGATCAGCCCGCTGTCAAACCCGCCCACCTCCCGCACCCGCGACACCCGCATCATCGCGACCCCGCCGCAGCTCTTTTCTTCGCCCACCGGCCGATCCCACTCGATATCCGCCAACCGGTTGTAAATCGACCGCTCCGGAAACCGCTCGCGCAGCCGCCCCGATACCGCCGCGAGGCTCTCATCGCCCGCAAGCGCCGCAACCCCCGCCTCAAGCCACCCCGCGATCACCTCACAGTCCCCATCAATGAACTGCACGAACTGCACGCCGGGCGCAATCTCGATGAGCCGCTCCAACCCTGCATTCCGCGCCCGCGCCGCCGTGAACGGCCGCGACATGTCCAGTTGCACAACCTCCACGCCCATCCCGCGCGCGAACTCCACGCTCCCATCCGTGCTCCCCGAGTCCACATAGATGATCGTGCATCCCGGCGCTTCCCGCACCAGCGACTCCACGCACCGCACAAACCGCTCCCCCTCATTCCGCCCAATCGCGACGATCCCAAGCTGCGAAAGCCCCTCCCCGAGGGAGGGGTTGGGGTGGGCGCCCTCGTTCTGTACATCACGCTCACCCATTCGAACCGCGCCCGTCACAAAACGTCACACACTCCACGCGCCCGCTGCTTCGAATCCCAATGCCCAATGCCCAATGCCCAATGCCCAGTGCCCAGTGCCCAGTGCCCAGTGCCTAGTGCCTAGTGCCCATTGCCTTCTCTCGGCATCCTCCCCACCGGATACCCCCATCGTTGCCATACCGGCCGCGCCGCACGCCCCAGCACCTTTCGCAATCCCTGCACCAAAGGCGTCGCAACCAGCTCCACCACATCCGTCATCATCGCCGCGAGTCTGCCATGATGCTTTGCCAGGTAATAGTGCCTGCTCTCAAAAAAGTGCTTCGCGATGCAGCCCTTGAAGCGATCTTTCGTGTCTTTGGCCTCTTCTGCCGCGCTCGTGCCCCCAATGTGCCGCACCACCGCCCCCGGAATCGCCCAAATCTCATGCCCGCCGTCCAACACGCGCCGGCACAGATCCGTCTCCTCCCAATACAGAAAAAACCGCGGATCAAACCCGCCCAACTGCTTCAGCACGCTGACTCGCCCCACCAGCATCGCCCCGCTCACCCACTCCGTCCGAAACGGCGCGCCGCCCAGCGTCACTGCCTGCCGCTTCCGCATCGACCGATGCAGCCCCATCGCATCGCCCATCAGGTCCGCTGGCGTCGCCAGCGCGCCCACCGCCTGCACATGCTGATGGGCCGGATCGTCCTCGCCATGAATGATCGCCGGCCCCGCGATCGCGCACTTGGGATGCGCATCCATGAACTCGATGATGGTCCGCACTACCTCCGGCTCCATCTGCGCATCGGGGTTGAAGAACACGACGTACTCCGTCGTCGTCGCCGCGAGCCCCACGTTGCATCCTCGCCCAAAACCGATGTTCGCCTCGCCCAGGATCACTTGCGCGAACGTCGCATCCCGCGCCAGAATCTCCCGCGTCGGATCACTTGAAGGAGTCGCGTTGTCCACCACCACCAAGTGAAACGCCGCCGCCTCCCAGCACCGCTTCGCCGACGCCAGCGCCGCGCCAAGCGTCCGGCTCGACTTGTACGTGACGATCACGCCCGTCAGCCGGTCCCCCGCGCGAGCCCGCGCCGCCTCACTCGTTCGTGCATCACCTGTCGCGCTCATGCCCGACCCACCGCAGGCACTCCGCCCGCCTGCTCACGCTGCGCTTGCTGCTGTTGCTGTCGCGCAAACTGCTGCCGGCGCCATGCATCCTGCCGAGTCTGCAACCCCAGCGCCTGCCGCACCTGCGGCGTCATCACGAGCCCCGTCAGCCCGCCCGCCGCGATCGTGTAGATCGGATTGATCATCGAGTTGAACAGCGAATCGTTCATGAACAGCAGCACCGTGATGCACATCGCCATCGCCGGCGCAAGCCACGGATGCGTCATCCCGATCATGCCCCAGCGCCACAGAAACAACGCAGGGGGCAGCAGGAACAGCAGCATGAACGCGACCAACCCCGTCAGCCCGCGCTGCCCCAACTGAATCACCCACAGCCCGTCGGTGGCGATGAAGTGCCCCGCCTCCCTGCGATCCGGCCGATTGCGACCCCACCCGCCCCAGCCGAAGATCGGCTCCTTGAGCGCGTGTGCCACCAGCGTGTTCTCGTTCTTGATGCGAAACTCCAGCGATCCGCCGCGCTGCGCTCCCGCGACCTGGCTCGACGCCGCGACCAGTTCCGAACCGTCCCAAAGCCCGGAACTTCGCGTCGTCACATACGCCACCGGCAGCAGCGTGAGCGCTAGCACCAGCGACGGCACCCGCGCCTGCTTCGCGATCGACGCCACCGCCAACCCAATGGCCAGCAACGCCAACGCACCAAACGACCGGCACATCACCGTCGTGATCCCCAGCGTCACCGCCCAGAACGAAATCGGCATCGCCATGAACCGCTTGACCGACCCCGACATCCACAGCACCGTCGCAATCAGCGTCCCCACGCTCATCCACAGGCCCACCATCAGCCCGTGCTGCATGAACAGCATGGGCCGCCACCCGCCGTAGCGGCGCGTCTGATCGAAGCGCGAAACCTGGTGATATCCATACAGCCAGTTGTTGAGCTGAGGCGACAGCCGCATCTCAATCAGGCACAACGGAATGCAGATGATGCACCCCGCAACGATCCAGAGCGAGAGCTCCTTCATCCCCTGCAAGTCCGCGAAGTACAGCCGCCCCAGCAGATACGGCCCCACCCACAGAATGAACGCCCCATACACGCTCGACAGCCCGTCGTTGATGCCCAGCCCGTTCGTCATGCTCGACGCGAACGGAATCAACAACACCGCCAGCGCAGGCAAGTCATACCACGCCGGCCGGAACTTGAAGAACGTCTTCCCGTCAAAGATCAGCGAGCCAATCAGCGACGTCAGCAGAATCGCGTCAAACTTCGTGTAGTCCGGCAAGCCAGGCAGCCCGAACTTCGCGTTGGGCGGCAGGAACACCCAACCAAGCACCCAAATCGCCGCCACCGCCCGCCGCGCCGGCAAAAACGCGAACGACAACAACCCCACGGGAATGAACCCGAAGAGCGCGAGCGCGACAAGTGGGCTGAAGCCACCCATGAACCAAGGTTATCGGCAAGAAACGCCCGCCACTTCCACTCCCAAACGAAACGCGCCCGTCAGGAAGCGTCGCACTCGATTCTCACCGCGGAGCGCCACGGCGGGCCACGGAGAAGAAGAAGAGCCGCGGATTTCCGCGGATGAACGCGGATTTCAAGACATGACTTTTCTGATCCGCGTCTATCCGCGGAACTCCGCGGCCACTCTTCCTCTTCTCTCCGTGCAACCTCCGTGGTCCTCCGTGGTGATCCTGCCTTTCTTAGACTGCCCCATGCTCGGCTCCCACCTCTCCATCTCCAACGGCCTCCCCGCCGCCGCCCGCGAGGCCGAGTGGCTCGGGCTCGACACCGTGCAGGTCTTCACCAAGAACCAGCAGCAATGGCAAGTCAAACCCCTCGACGAGTCGATCGTCGCCGAATGGCGTGCCGAACTCAAACGCCTCGCCTGGCTCGACCGCACCGTCAGCCACGCCAGCTACCTCGCCAACATGGCCAGCGTCAACGATGAACTCTTCGCCAAGTCCGTCGATCTCATGACCGTCGAACTCGAACGCTGCGAACAACTTTCAATTCCGTATCTCGTGCAGCATCCCGGCTCTTTCGTGGGGTGGACGCTCGATCAAGGCCTCACGCGAATCATCGCCGGCTGCTGCGAAATCCTGCGACGAACCAAGGGCCACAAGACCGTCCTCTGCCTCGAAGGCACCGCCGGGGCGGGCAGCCACGTGGGCGGCGACTTCGCCCACCTCGCCGCGCTCCGCGATGGCATTCTGCAAGCCGGTGCAGACCCCGCCCGCATCGGCTTCTGCCTCGACACCTGCCACCTCCACGTCGCGGGCTACGACATGAGCACGCGGGCCAGCGCGGCGAAAGTCCTCGAAGAATTCGACCAACGCTGCGGCCTCAAGCACATCAAGGTCTGGCACCTCAACGACAGCAAGGGCAAACTGGGCAGCCACCTCGACCGCCACGACCACATCGGCCTGGGCCACGTCGCCGGCAACCCACCCGCCCACAGCAAGCCCGCCAAGACCGACAAGCCCGACGCCGCACCCAAGTTCAGCGCCAAGCGAGCCGCCGATTCAGCCTTCGCCGCCATCATGAATCACCCGGCCTTCAAGAACGTCCCCAAGATCATGGAAACGCCCAAAGAAGACCCACCAAAGTCCAAGTCAGCAACCCCGATCCCGAAAGCCAAACGCCTGGACGTGATCAACTCAGAGCGACTCCGCGCGATGGTCGTCTGATGACCCACGCACGGAGAAATCCGCACATCACCGTCTCACCGGATCACCGCCTCACCGTCTCAACAACCATTCCTCGCGCAAAATCGACCTATCCCGCGCGAACCCGCAACCCTCCTTGACCCATAACCCCTATTCAGCCGATGCAGACCCCTGCGAAGGCGATTCGCCGCATGCGCGCGAACCCTTTGGCAGGCAGGCACGTTCCTACCCTGTTCGCCCCGTTCTCTTGGTCCTTTGGGAGGTTTGGAAACGCATGATCGCCGGCACGCAGGCTTCTCGACGTTCGTTCGCCGCTTTGGCTGGCGTGGTGGTTCTGTCTAGCAGCCTCGCCGGCTGCCAGATCCTCGACAAGAAGCCCAACCGCGCGCCGCGTGTGCCTGTGCAGCAAGGCGCGACTCAGGCACCGGGCGAGTCCTCGCCCGCGGTGACGCCCGCCGCAGCGCAGAGCTCCGCCGCGTCGACGCAGGCGCAGCAGTCTCGCGTCGTCTATGGCCCCAGCGGCGAACGTGGCGTGCCCAGCGCGCCCATGCCGCCCGGCATGGACGAGTTCACCCGCGCCAAGATCCTCCAGGAACAAGGCCTCACCGAAGAAGCACTCACGCAGTTCCTCGCAGCAATCGAAGAAAACCCGCTCCTCACCGCCGCCTACATGGGCGCGGCGGACCTGCAGCGATCCTCGGGCGACCTCGCCGCGGCAGAGAAGAACTACGGGCGGGCCGCAGAACTCGAGCCGTTCAACTACAACGCTCAGTACTGGCACGCCGTGACGCTGCAGGAACTGGGCCAGTTCAGCCGGTCGATCACGGCGTACTTGCGTGCGTTGCAACTTCGTCCGGATTCGTTCGAAAGCAACGCGGGCGTCGCCGCGGCGTACTTGCAGGCGGGCGAACCGCGCGAGGCGCTGCCGTTTGCGCAGCGGGCGATTGAGCTCAAGAACGATGACTACGCGGCCCGCACCACGCTGGGCGCGATCTACTCCGCGCTGGGCGATCACGAAGCCGCGATCGTCGAGTTTCAGCAGGCCGCGGAGCTGGGCGAATTGTCGCCCAAGCTCTTGCTCAACCTCGCGGAGAACTACGGCAAGACCAAGCGGTTTGACGAGATGGTCAACACGCTGGACGAAGTGATCCGCCGCGAACCGACCGCCGCCGCGTATGAGCGGATGGGGTCCGGGCTTTTCCGCCTCTCACGCTTCGAGGAAGCGCTGGACGCGTTCCAGAAGGCGACGGAACTTGATAACACCTACTTCCCCGCGTTCAACGGCGTGGGCGTCTGCCTGCTGCAACGCTGGCTGGCGAGCGGCCAGACGGATCGTCTGGCGCGGGATGAGGGGCTGAGGGCCCTGCGCCGCAGCCTGCAGATCAAGCGGGATCAGCCGAGGGTTTTGGAGTTGGTGGGAAGGCATAAGAACTGAGCGAGGGCTCGCCGCTTCGCCGTCTCGTCGCTCCCCGTTTGGGCATCCCTCATCACCAACGACCAACGGGCCCCGCGCGCGAGCGAGGGTGGACGGGGGTGGTGTGAGTTTGCGCGATGGCGTGGTCGGTCCCGTTGAGTTGCACAATGCCACCGGATCGCCGCCCACATCCGTGAGCGCGAACGTCGGGAGTTGAGAACCGGTTGCCGAGCGATCGAACTGGCAGACCAACTCATCCGTCCCCGCGACTCCCCAGCCATCGCCAGGACCCCAGAGGTATTCACGTTCCAGGTGCCAGAACTCAAACGGCACGTTGTTGCCGCCGTCCCCGGCACTCTGCTGCAGCAACGCCAGCTGCGCCGCCTCCACCGCCACCGGCGTCGCACCCGCGTCCAGCAGCGACTCATCGATCAACCCGGACGCCGCGATCGCGTTGAGCGCGGCCTGCTGCAGCGCCGACGAACCGCTCTGCAGCGCGCTGCCCAGCGAACTCAGCGGATCGATCACAACCTCGTGAATCCGCCGCACCCCGTCGTAGTAGAACCGTTCGATCCGGTTGCATCAACATTTGCCCAGCCCAGTCATATGCGAGGATGCGAATGGAAGTGCATTGCTTTTTTCTATAACATTAATAAATCACATAGATTTGCCATCTAATAATTTTTAAAGAGTTTTCCAATATCGGCGAAAGGCATATCAACAAAATTTCTTGAATCAATTAGTATATACTTATTTGTTCCATATTGGACTTTGTATGAACTCTGGCAAATCGAAACATGCTCCTGCGACGCCAAGATATCTCCAATTGGTCTGCATACTCGAAGACGATTTCCGTGAACCGAAACGCGTTTAGGTATATACAAGTACACAACGAATGCGAGCACGATACCTGCGACGCTAAATAACAGAATTAGTTTTAGCGTGCCTGATTTATAGCTATTATGAAAAAATAATGAAGTTGCCAAAACCAATAACGCCGGACATTGCGTCGCTACGCAAAACAAGCGAAACAGTTGATTTTGTCTACTTGATGCAGCATAAGTAGCATGTGTGTTCATCGATAGAATGCCTCGTCAATCGTTAGTCCTGCGAATCCCCCGAAGACTGCCGCTGCTACGTCCATTCCTTCATTTGCAAGCTCGCCTACAACGTCTGCATAAGCAAGTTTCTCAAGTGGGAGCAGGGCTTCACCTCTTGCAATTACTCCTGCACTCAAGAGGCCAGCAACTCCGCCAGTAGCTACCCCCCACGCTCCAGCTGCGGCTGCTTGCTTTACGTCGAATCTTCCGTTAAACACTCCGGAGTACAGGAGATTGCCCACGAACCCCTGTGCAAATCCCGCCGAGGTGCCAGATACAAACTGTATGATTGCTGGTGCACCAGTCATGGTACCTGCGATATTGCCCGCATATGAGCCTGCGAATCCAGCACCAAATCCAGCAACTCCGCTGATGGCACCAGCCGCAAGAGCTCTGCCCCAGTTGTGATTCGACCTCATGAATTCTGCATATGTAGAAAATGCGGCAGATACAATTCCATTCACGCTTCCTGATACAAGTGCATTTTTGAAACCTTGTATTAAAAACTGGATAAACGCAGAATTCATGTTTATGCGTTCGAGCATGCCGCGTACCAGCTTTGACAGTCCTAGATCGCTCAAACTAAAGAAAAGACCAAACTCATCTGCACGCATCAGTGGATTCCCACCCATTTATTGATGCAGACTTCCCCCATCCCCATACCGCGCCTCCACGTCCCACGCCACGCCGCCAGGCGTGAACGCGGCTCCGTGGTAAATCGGCAACGAGAGCAAGCTCGTCCCACTCGCATTCGGATCCGCCTGAGCAAACCGCCCCAAATCCGGCATGTACGTCCGGTTGCGGTTCTGATAGAACCCCTTCGCGAACGGCACCAATCTCGGCGTGTCAAACTCGCATGTCGGGTGGCCGATGAACATGCCGGGCGTCATCGCGCCTTGCTCGCCGTGGTCGGCGACGCCCACATCCAATCTATCAAAGATCAGGCCCTTGTGGCCCACGCGAGTGTACGCGTGCGGGTGGATGTGATCGGCGCTCAGCACGTTGCCGTACGCGTCGTAGGTCCACTGGCCCACCACGCGGGCCGGCAGTAGGCATCACTCTCTCGCCTGCCATCGATCTCTGAGAGACTGATGCGAGCGGCGAGCAGTTGATCATCCGTCGGATGGTGTTCATCGACGGCGACTTCACGGCCTGCGACACCGGACACGCCGCTTGGCTCGCGTCGTTCCCACTTGCGCACGATCAGAGTGTCGCCTTCCCACCCTTGGTTCCGCGCTCGGGCGAACAAGGGCCCACCACCGCCGAAGCGATCGGCCCGCGCTCGGGCACGTCGAGAGAACCGACCGGCTTTGCCCCGCCGCTGATGGGTGTCGCGGCGTGTGACGGTGACTTCTGCGGCATCGTCTGCACCGGCGGCACCGCGGGCCAGTCGTGCCGCCACGCGTCGTCTGCTCCCGGTTCCGCCGCGCCCTGGTAGGCAATGCGGACTGGCATCTCGCTCAAGCGGTCGAAGAGCTTGGCCTCAACGCGAAGCGGCCACCAGCCATAGAGGAAGATCTCCAGCGGCCGCCACATCGCGACCCAGCCGCAGATCACCAGGCCTTCCCTCAGCAGTTCGCCCAGAGGGTGCTCTTTCATCGCACTGGCGATAAAGTCGCCTATGCCGACCGCGGCAATGAGGAACGCCAACCCAACCAGCAGACTGACGCGGCCGATCCGGAGCAACTGGCGGAGCCGACCGCGGGTGACCCGCGCGCGATGCGTGAAGAACGCGCTGATGGCGCCATGCAGTGCGACCGACTCGTCGGCGACGCCAACGGGTGGCGGCGCTCGCTCGAGATCTATCAGCAATGCCAGCTTCGCGCCGCGCAGAGACTCGCGGGCCCACCCGACGATGAACTCCTCCGCGTCCGGGTCGAGGTCCCGTTCGCGGAATGGGGAGGCATCCATCGAGTTGAAGAGCTGCTTCAGCTCCCCGACGCGGACTTCGATCTGCTCAACGTGTGGTGACTTTGGCTGGCCAGTGGGCCGCGGCGGGTCGCCGATAGTCTCTCTCCCAGCATCGTCGCGAAACGGCGCGATGATCTTGTGCAGCCGACTGCTCCACGCCGAGCGCCAGCCAGATCGTGCGTCGGGCATCAGTGCAGTCATGAATTCATGCGCCAGATGGACAGGTTCAGCACCGCGGCAAAGCTGACCCATGCCAGATAGGGACACAGCATCGCGCCCGCGAGCCAGTTCGTGCGCCAGAAGAGCACGACCGTGACCGCGAGGGTGCCCCACAGCAGCACGATGTCAAAGAACGCCAGATCAGGCCGCTGCGCCGCGAAGAAGAGCGGGGTCCACATGATATTGAACAGCAACTGCAGGCAGAACACGCCCAGAGCCCATCGATTGGCCCGCCATCCGCCATCTCTCCAGACGAGCCACGCGGCGACCGCCATCATCGCATACAGCAGCGTCCAGACCGGACCGAAGAGCCAGGATGGAGGGTTCCAGGTGGGCTTCTTCAGGCTCTCGAACCAGCCGTCTGTGGACATGAAGAGCGATGTGCCAATGGCTGCAAAGCACAGCACGAGCCAGCCGATGAGGCCGAGTACTTGTTGACGGGTTGTGAAGGACGGCGAACTGGGCTTGGTCATGGGTTGTGCAGTGTGAGTGAGTGTCGTTGCGTTGCCCCACGCTTACATTGGGTCGTTGAGCGCGCTGACCCGAATCAGTTTCTTGTTCACGAACTCTTCGATGCCAAGCGCAGACAGCTCACGACCATATCCCGATCCCTTGACGCCACCAAAGGGCAGTTCGGGTGCGGTCCAGGTCGGATGGTTGATGAAGACCATGCCGGCATCGATCTGATCGGCGATGCGCTTGCCGCGGGCGATGTCTCGCGTGAATACGGAGCATCCAAGGCCAAAGGGCGAGTCATTGGCGAGTGCGATAGCTTCCTGCTCGTCCTTCACCCGGTAGATGACAGCGACGGGCCCGAACATCTCTTCATAGGAAATGGGCAGGCCAGGCTTGAGGTCTGTCAGCACGGTCGCCTCGACGAAAGCGCCCATGCGGTCGATGCGCTTGCCGCCCAGCAGCACCGTGGCGCCGTCCTTGACGGCCTGCTCAACCTGTTTCATGAGGTGCACGGCGGCGGCCTCAGAACTGAGCGGTCCGAGCTGCGTGGCTTTGTCCTGCGGATCGCCCACCTTCAGGTTGCTCATCCTCGCGACGAACTTCTTTGTGAATTCAGCGAGGACTGCATCGACGACGATGAACCGCTTTGAAGCGACGCAGCATTGCCCAGTGTTGTTCATGCGCCCCATATACGCCCACTCGACCGTCTTCTCGATGTCCGCATCCTCCAGGACGATGAAGGCATCGTTTCCGCCAAGCTCGAGCACCGACTTCTTGGTGTTCTTCCCAGCGGCCGACGCCAGGCTCTTCCCGGCCTCTTCGCTGCCTGTGAGTGAAGCCGCCCTTACGCGCGGATCGTCGAGCAGCGCGGAGATATGACCGCCAGGGATCAGCAGATTGGTGTAGAGGCCCGCGGGAGCGCCAGCCTTGCGGAAGATGTCCTCGATCGCGATCGCGCACTGCGGCACATTCGATGCGTGCTTCAAGAGCACCACATTGCCGATCATGATGTTCGGGGCTGCGAAGCGAGCGACTTGATAGAACGGGAAGTTCCACGGTTCTACGCCCAGCACGACGCCCAGAGGACTGTGCCGCACCATTGCTTCGCCCCGTTCGGGCTTGAGTGGCGCGTCGGCCAGGAACCGCTCCCCGTGTTCGGCGTAGTAGTCGAATATGGCCGCGCTGAGTTCGATTTCTCCGGCGCTCTCTGCGATGAGCTTGCCCATCTCGGTTGTGATGAGCGTCGATAGCGCTTCAGACTGCGCACGCAGCAGCGAGGCGACCTTGTGCAGCAGCGCCGCGCGCTGTGCATAGGTTGTGCGGCTCCAGTGGGTGAACTCGGCGTGTGCCGTCGCGACCGCTGTTTCGATGCAGTGGGGCGTGAGCTCTGCGAACGTCTTGAGCGTTTCGTTCGTGTAGGGGTTGATCGTGGCGATAGCGATAGGGCTGTCCTTTCATGACGCACTGCGGCGCAAGTGAGACCTCAAACACGCGGGCGCCCCTTCCGGGGCACCCGCACCATGATCTTGATCAGTATGACACGGCGAGGGTGTTCTCGACACCGATGACGCCGGGCGTACTCCATGCGGCGGATTCGACTTCCGTCCGCTCATCCCACGAACGCACGCTGCCGGAGAGGGTCACGTTGCCACCATCCGCCGTGACCTTCACCTTCTCAGCATCGACCTCGGCATTGCGTTTCAGAGTCTTTTCGATCGACTCCTTCACTGCCATCGGCTGCACGCTCGGCTTGAGCGTGATGCTGTTGGTCACGCCCTTCACGCCGGACAGGAATTGAATCGCATTCTCGGCCGACGTCCTTTGGTAACCCCAAGGCGTTTGGCCGGTCAGCGTCACCCAGCCGTTTTCCACCTTGGCCTGGATGTCCTTGGGCACCCAGACGTGCCATCGCAGTGCGGAAACCACGGCCTTGGCCACGTCCGCGTCGTCGCGCTTGTGATCACCGAAGAGGTTGACCTCGATCTCTTCAGCGATCGCCTTGACGCCTTCGACGCGCTGGGCCGCACGCTCTGCCGCCCACTTCTCGGCGTAGTAGGGAACTGTCCCGCTCAGCGTCACGACGCCGTTCTCGGCGGTCACGCTGATGTCGGTGGAGGTCACGCTGGGTTCCCAACGAATCTCCTCCATGACGTCTTCCTTGACTTCAATATCGGTTCTCATGATGTTGCCTTTCATCGCCCATGGCGATTGCATGCCGTGTACGGGTGGCACTGACGCGGCGCCGATTCGTACCCGAAAAAGATTGAACTTTGACTCACTTTTCAACGAGCGGCGCTGCGCAGCTCATCACAGCCCGCATCACTGGATGTGCTGGGCAAGGAACCAGACCTGCAACTCTCCGACTCGGAGAACATCCGACACGATGATGTCGTTGGTCCCGATGTCGCCCGCCGCGGCCGACAGTCTGGCCATGGCTCGCGCTTCCAGCAGTACGACTTCATGAGCGTGAAGCAGTCTGGCCAGCTGAGCCTCGGAGTGTTCCCTGCCGGCGGGTGCGCGAGGAATGAGCGTCATCGCAGCCACATCCGCGCCCATCGCCACCGAGACTCCGCCGAGCGTCTGCACGCGCTCAGCGAGGAGATCAACCAACTCAGACTGCTGCCCTGCGTGCTTGTCAAAGAGCAGGTGCAGCATGTAGAACTTCGGACCGGCCGCCTGCCAGTGGTGCTTCTTGTACAGATCTCGAAGCGTGATCGTGTCGGCGAGCAATTGCTGCAGACTCTCGACGCTCGAAAGCGCGGCCGTGGCGTCCAGGGCGAGCGGCGTGCGTTGGACGTGTTCGAAACCCTGTACCTCGCCCGTGGGTGAAGGTGTGACGGGTTCTCTTACGTGCTTGCGGTCGTCACGGGGAATTGTCGACGTGTTCATGGCGTTGCCCTTCAGCGATCCGAGACTCCTTTGCCGGTGTGGCGGGGTCACTAGATCAACGAGAGCATGATGGCGGGCATGACCTGCCCAATCCATGGCGTAAATGTCCTCCATCGCCCGGCAGCGGGCGCGGCAGGACATTCGTGTCCGGCGGGACGCCTGGCCTACGAGTGCTTGCAGCTTGGGGCTTGACGACCGGGGGCGTGGCGTGACCTGAGCGTGAACTTGCGTTCACACTTCGGCACGCTCCCGATGGACGGGCGGCGGATTTGGGCTGCGCCTTTTCTGGCACCCCTCAGAGGGACGTACTCCCTCAACGCGTGAAGCGAAGAAAGCTCGCGGCACCCGACGAGGATGCAACGTGCGATCAGCTGCGTCTTCACACGATTCCGACGACCGTGGCGGCTCTGTGGCTGGCTGACTTGCCGTTGCGTTGCGGTGGTCACGCGGGGGAAGTGAGTTCGGGAAGGTGGCCTTCGGGGCTGTGCCCAGCCTTTGAAGTTCCGTTCCCTTGCTCACTTTCCTTCCGAAGACCGCAACACGCGGGCGAAGGCAGACAGATTGGGAGTCGCCGGAGAGGTATAGCGTGCGAAAGGCAGATGAGTTGCGAAAGAAAGGGCGATGACCGTTTTGTTGCGCGCGCCGGTGGTCCATTCGGTGCAAAGCGCGCACGAAAGTGGTCGTAGACCAAGGGCTGGAAGCCCGTGCTACTCAGTTCTCAGCGGAGGAGGCCGCCTCGGCGGAGGGTGCCTAGGAGGAGCTGATCGACGGGGGTGTCGGTGCGCACGAGGGCGTGGGCGATGCCGCGGGTGAGGCAGGCGCGTTTGCAGGCTTCGAGGTGGCGCTGCAGGTTGGCTTTGTATTGGGCGATGCTGGCGGGGCTGATGGTGACTTCGAGGCCACGGTTGGTTTCGAGGTCGGTGAGGCGGAGGTCGCCGAGAAGACCTTGATCGGCGAGTTGGCGTGGGTCGAGCTCGGCGAGCGAAAGCGTTTGGAGGCACCAGGTGTCGTAGGTGCCGGGGGCGGAGCCAATCAGGTAGGAGAGGCCTTGGAGGCTGTTGTCGTTGTCGGCGGCGTCGGTGGTGAGGAGGTCTGAGATGTAGACGCAGATGCCGCGGCCTGCGCTGGATTGGCCGATGGCGCGAAGGGCTTGGTTGGTTTGGGCAGCGAGTTCGGCGGAGGATTGCGTACCTGGCGAGATGGGGCGGCGGGTGGCGTCTTCGAGGAGTTCCAAGACGAAGTTGGCGAGTCGGCGGACGTTGGCCTTGCCGCGGACGGGGGCGAGTTGGCGGAGGAGGGTGCGGGGGTTGTTGGAGGATGGCGGTGCGTCGAGATCGCGCGAGGGGAGGCCGATGGCGGAGAGGCTGACGCGGTTTTGGTTGACGAGGCCGAGGTAGGCCAGGCCCGCGCCAAGGCGGGCGGCGTAGGTGAGTTTGGAGGTGGGGTCGTTGGGATCGGTGGTCGCGGCGGCGTCCATCGAGGCGCTGGCGTCGAGGATGATGTGAAGCGAGAGATCTTCCTCTTCGCGGAAGATCTTGATGAAGAGCTTGTCGAGGCGGCCCAGGATGTTCCAGTCGATGTGGCGGAGGTCGTCGCCTGGGACGTACTGACGGAAGTCGGCGAACTCAACGCTGCGGCCCCGGCGTTTGCTGCGGCGTTCGCCGGGAAGCTTGCCTGAGAGGAGTTTGCGGGAGAGGAGATCGAGGCGATCGAGGCGGGCGATGAGGGGTGGGGTAAGAAGGTCCTCGAGGGAGCGCGGGGGGCGGGCGGTCGCGGGGGAGAGGAGCACGGGGGAGGGTAGGGGAAGTGGGAAAGTGTGTGTGAAGCGGAGGGTCGATCAGGGTGTTGCGATCAAGCAGCCATTCTGCAGAACGACAATCGGTTCGATTGGAAGGGCTTCCTTTTCATCAGAGTCAGGAGTACTAAACTCGACGACAAGGTTCCCAGCAAAGAGCCCAGCAACGAACACTCGTTGACCGGGAACGACCTCGGCGATCGTGGGATTTGCCACCAGCACAATGTGGTTTCCAACTGTGACCACACGCAGCCTCTGCTGCCCGCCGGTTGCGATCGGAAGCTCAGCGTCTCGTACATAGCTTCCGACGGCGAACATTGGTGTGCCAACGACCGTGCTGCCTGAATTCGATTCGGAGGCAAATCGCGAGTTCAGATGCTGGCTGAGGCCGGGAGGGCTTCCCTTGAACTCCGCAGCAACCGACTGGGAAATGCGCTTCAGGAAGTCGTTGTTCTCCGTCGGGACACCTCGCGAGATTGAATCGACCAAACGCGAAAAGGCTCTGTCAATCCGCTCAGACTTCGAAAGGCCAGTTCCTTCGCAGGAGCGGCACGCCCGAGTTTCCACAGAGAAGATCGGACGCGGCATGGATCCGCCGGTGTTTCCGGTTTGAACTCGCTCCTTTACCTGTCCGGTGCCTCGGCACCCAATACACCGTACTTCGTGGTCGAGTGAGTTTGCAAGCCGAGCCGCGACTTGGAGTCGCTGGTTGCGTTCGATTGCGAGGTGAGGTAAGGTGACTGAAGTGCGTGGTGTTCGGCCGCCTTTGGAACGAAAGGCAGCAAAGTCTCCTTCTTCCGACCTAGGTTGATCCAGCAGTGTCCTTACGTGATTGGTATGCACCGCGAAGTTGGCGTCCTGTTGGGATGACCATGACCAGGTATTGACGCCCACCACCCGCCCTTCGCGATCAACAAGCGGGCCTCCGGAATTGCCCGGATTGATGGGACAATCCGTCTGAATCCAGAGGCTGTCCCGATCCAATGAACTGAACTTTCGAACCCTTTCCGGGAGCTCGGAGAATCGACGAACCGCGCTGACGATTCCGCGGTTGACTGTCAGGCTCATTCCTGCGGGATGACCAAGCGCCCAGACTTCCTCACCGAGTTGCGGTTCTGTAGTCCGCAATTCGAGAAAGTAGAGACTCTTCGTCAATGCGTCCGGCTTCACTGGTTGAAGCAGAGCGAGATCTAGCGCCTCTGACCAAGCGACTGGAGTGACAGATACCTTGGTTCCATCGGATGTTGTGGCGATCGCTTCGGACGCATCGCGAAGGACGTGGAAGTTGGTGACAATCAACCCGCGCTGGTCCAAAAGGAACCCAGTGCCGGAAGCCTTGATGTCTGCCGAGATCGTGCTTTCGATGCGGACAATCGACTTTGCAATCCTGGAGATATCCGGGGCAACTGGAGCTTCTGTCGGAGCCGCAGAGTCTTGCGCCTGAGCCGTCGCGAGCCCAATCAAGAGACTTAACCCCACGATGATTGCACGAAACATACTGGCCACCCCTGCTGATTGAAAACGTGAACGTATCGATGAGAAGCGACTACTCGCTAAGTGTCTGTGAGGTGTCGCTTTCGGAAAGGTAAACAGTATCCAATCTACGCAGTATCAAGCCAGAACGACCGGCACCAAGTTGGATAGCGAAGACCCCTTTACGTCGTGCTGAATTTGTGCGAGCCCGACCGTTGACGTGTGTACAAATCCTCCCCCGGGGGAAGGGCGGGGCGGGGGGCAATGGGGGTGGGCTTGGGACCGGGCCGGTTGCACTCCCTATATTGACGCCGTTTGGTGGGTGGGGCGGGGGGCTGTGGTCGGTGTCTGGAGGGTTTGCTTGGCCAGCAATGCGAAAGGCGATGGGCAACGGAGCGTTTGGCGTCGGCTGCTGCTTGCGCAGGAG